>JAJQDF010000135.1 GCA_021202325.1 Clostridiales bacterium
ATAATAAGGAGGAAAAAATATGAAAAAGAGATTGATTGCTCTTACCGTTGCGGCTATGTGTGCGGTAGGCAGCATAAATACAGTTTTTGGAGCGACATTCGCTGATATTAATGATGTTCCCTGGTCGGGAGCGGAAACATATATCAATGAGGCCGCATCACTTGGACTTATGGCAGGATACGAAGAAAACGGACAGAAGTTATTTAAGGCAAAAAACAACGTTACATATTGCGAAGCTGTTCAGATGATATATTCTATAATGTGCACATACTCCAGTGATAATCAGGTAACGGATACGGTTATTTCCAAATGGACATCCACAATGCAGAGCGCCAATATACCTTCATGGGCATATGAGTGTGTAGCCTACGGCCTTGAAAATGGAATACTTTCCACAAGCGATATTTCAATATTCATGTCATCAGCCACAGAACAGAGGGATGCAAGACGTGAGGATGTCGGCGTTATTTTCGGAAAGGCTCTTTCTAAGCTTTATTCCGTAAATTCATCGGCTACTCTCAGTTTCGGCGATGCAAGCTCATTCTCAAGCTCATCGGTTCCCTACATTGACCTGCTTTACAGATTGGGCCTTATGGTTGGCGATGACAGCAATAACTTTAACCCTAAGAACAACATAAACAGAGCTGAAATGGCGGTTCTTTCCACAAAGACATACAATAAGCTTCAGAATGTTGGAAGCGACACCACAGAAAGCAGCACAGCAACAACTACTACTACAAACAATGAACAGGTTGTCGGAACAGTTACGGATGTTTCTGATGACAGTATTACAGTTGATGTAAACGGAACAGAAAGAACAATTACTGTAAGCGACTCAGCTACGATTATATATAATGGTGATTCTGGCGAGTTGAGTGATATCAACGCATCCGATATAGCAGTAATTTCTGTTATTAATGGAGTAGCTATGTATATCAGCGATTATCCTGTATACGGAACAACTTCATCAAGCTCCATTACAAAGGGTACTATTACAAGCATTTCAACAACAAGAATTACAATTGAGCAGGACAGCAAAAAGGCAACATATAAGTTCGATGACGACTACAACGATGTAACACTTACCCTCGACAGCAAGAAAACAAGCGACATTGATGACCTGATTGAGCTTGTAAACGACGGCTACAATATTCAGGCTACAATTACAGCTAACTCAAGCAATTATGTAACAAAGATTGTTGCCACAACAATTACTAATTCCCTTGAGGGCGAGGTAACAAATGTTACTTCATTAAAAATAACAATAAGTAATGGCTCAACAACATATGCGTATAATCTTCCCGATGATACAGACGACATAACGGTTACTATCGACGGTTCATCTTCGGATTATGATGCTTTCAAAGAGCTGTACAATGACGGCGAAACAATAACAGTTAAGCTTAGCATAAATTCAAGTAAGGAAATTATCAAGATTGTTGCTACAACTGAGGCTTCTACATCCACAATCAGCGGAACAATAACAAGCCTCACCTCCAGCACAATCAAGATTAAGACTTCATCAGGCAGTTCTAAGTCTTATTCAATATCTTCAAATGTAACAGTAACGGTTGACGGTTCTTCATCATCTGTTTCCAAGCTTATTTCTAAGGTCGATGATGACGACTACGAGGTAACTCTTACTATATCCGATTCAAAGGCTACAAAGATAGCGGCTACCCTTGTTACAGAGGAGATAGGCGGACAGATTAAGAGCCTGGACGAAGACGAAATAAAGATAAAATATGACGGATCTACAAAAACATATGATCTGGCTTCAAGCGTAAAGGTTACAATTGACGGAACTACAAAAACACTTTCAACCGCAATAAGCAAATATGGCAGCGGTTCAACAAGCACAACATGGGCTTATCTTACACTCAACAGCTCAGGCAATGTAACAAGAATTGATATCGATACCGATGTAGAAGAGGTTGACGACACAGAGGGAACAATCAAGTCCATATCGTCCGATGATAATGAAATTAAGATTAAGCTTTCTGACGGCACAACAAAGACATATACGCTTTCGTCAAGCTGCAAGGTAACAATCGATGGTTCAAGCTCAACGGTTTCAAAGCTTGAAGATAAGATTGACGACGGTGAGAGCTACGAGGTAGAGCTTACATTAAGCAGCAGTAAGGTTACAAAGATTAAGGCCACATCTTCAAAGGGTGAAGTAAGTGGCACAGTTATTTCCATCAATGTAAGCAACAAAACCATCAAGCTCGGAACAAAGAGTTCTTCCGGCGTTTACATTGGAAATACATATACTCTTGCTTCCAGCTGCAAGGTAGTTGTAGACGGAGATAAGACTGATTTGGATGATTTCGAAGACTTGGTACTTCTGAATTCCTACACAGCTACTCTTACAAGAAATTCAAGCAACGAGGTAACAAAGATAACGGCTACTAAAAACTAAATAGACTTTAAAGAGAGCTTCGAAAGGCGCTCTTTTTTATGTTGGAAAAGCTTTGTCCTCAATTTAGTAACCCAACACACTCCTTCGGCATATTATGAACTAAAAATAAAAGGAGTAAAAAGTATGGAAATGCTTGTTAAAAACATTGTTATGTCAGGCTGCTGCTGCGGATGCAAGGGCAAAGCCTCCGAAAGTACCGTAGAGGTTCAGCCGGCAGTGAGCGAAAGCCTGAACAATGAAATTATTGAAGCAATAGGTCTGGCGAGAGCCTACATCCCTTCCCAGCCGTACACACAGCCGCTGGAAGATATGGAAGCCCTCGGCTATGGAACAGTGTTCAGCGACATGGTCATGCCCTATGTTAAGGGCTCAGCGCTTGCAAGATATGATGAGGAGGAATGTGGCAATGAATAAGGACGAATTGCTTAAAAGCCTTATGGCGTTGGATTTTATGGCCGTAGACCTTGGGCTTTACCTGGATACCCATCCGGATTCTGCAGAAGCCTTGGCCGAATACGACAGGATAATAAAATCGGCGAACACCGTCAGGGAGCAGTACGAAACCGAATATGGTCCGCTCTGTTCCTTCCGTTCCTATGCCTATGGACAGTGGAACTGGATAGACAATCCATGGCCTTGGAAATCGTGTGCTAACCCTGAGTTCGGAGAGGAGAGATATTGAGCGATGTGGATATATGAAAAGAAGCTTGAATACCCTGTAAAAATAACAAAGCCTGATGCAAGAATGGCCAAGATTATAATTGAGCAGTACGGAGGAAGCGACGGCGAGCTGGCGGCATCCCTCAGATATTTGAGCCAGAAGTTCACAATGGTTACACCCCAGGCGCAGGCCGCCCTCAATGATATAGGAACAGAGGAGATGGCGCATCTGGAAATCATAGGCGCAATGGTAAATCAGTTGACGACAGGCCTCACCGAAAAGGAGATTAAGGCGGCCGGCCTAGATCCCTATTACGTTGCCCACGGCCTTGGAATTTATCCAGCATCGGCGGCAGGAGTACCCTTTACGGCGGCATATTTGCAGAGCAAGGGCGATCCTATAACGGATTTATATGAAGATATGGCTGCGGAACAGAAAGCCCGCTCCACATATGAATATCTTATAGACCTTTGCGACGATCCCGATGTGCTGGATCCTCTCAGATTCCTCAGAGAAAGGGAAATAGTACATTTCCAGAGGTTCGGCGAATGCCTGGATAAGGTAACTGACTACATGAATGAAAACAGATTATTTGTAATGAAACAGAAGTAATGCCAAAGGCCTTCCGCAATCCGGGAGGCCTTAAATAATGCGAATTTTGAACACTTGTGTTGAAGAAATTTTATATATTTGGTAAGATATATATAATTGAGATTCGATAAAGGAGATTGCTGCATTATGGATATAAATGCCGAAAATATAAAGGGATTCACTTTTAGCTGCCAAACCAAGTCCGGAGAGAGAGTCTACCTCTGCGGATTATGTCCGGCTTCAGACATGAAAAAAATACAAAAGGCCTATGCTGAGGCTATCGGTAATGCCGATTTTACTGGAATAAAGGACGACTATGTAATTGATATTAAGCTGTACAATATTGTTAAGTCGGTTCATGCCGAAAATGTGCCAGCCATGGGAATAGGTATAGTGATAGAGGATTCTAACCATATCGGCGGCGGAATAATTGGCAACCCCAATGATGACGGCGAGTCCGCCGACGACAGTGCCGCCTATATCGGCAATAATTTGTGGTGCGTGGCCTACAGCGGAAGATTCGGCGTTGTGTTCAAAAGCGATAGGGATAAGTCCGACAATATATTAACCAAAATACATCAATACAATAAAGAGGACATAGTAAAGGCAGTCACATGCACAAAAGAATATTTGCTTGAAAATACAGATATGTTTATAATCCTTGCGGATGGATCAGGAAAAGGAGCATACCCATACTGCGCAAGCTATGACGGTGTGGATTTTGGGGAGATTAAGTAAGGCGCATTTTATAATTGTGATAAATTGACAAAATTTATGTAAAAAGTAATATATTAATGGCT
>JAJQDF010000065.1 GCA_021202325.1 Clostridiales bacterium
ACTTAATTAAACACATTTTTAGCATTATATTCCCACATTATCCGAAAGCTTAAGCCTGTCAAGCTCAGTTTTGAGGTCAAAATTCTCCTCCCGTTCGAGTTTAGGATCATCCTCCATCAGTTCCCGAGCCGCATTTTGAGCAGCTTTCAGTATATCCATATCGCTGTACAGATTGGCAATTTTAAGACTTGGCAGTCCATGCTGTCTTGTTCCGAAAAATTCTCCCGGTCCTCTAAGCCTCAAGTCCATTTCGGATATTTTGAAGCCGTCGGTGGTGGATGTCATTGTTTTAAGTCTCTTTTTCGTTATATCGCCTTTGTTGTCTGAAATAAGAATGCAGTAAGACTTTTCCTTTCCTCTGCCTACTCTTCCTCTCAGCTGATGAAGCTGCGCCAAGCCGAATCGCTCGGCATTTTCTATTACCATAACGGTTGCATTGGGCACATTTATGCCGACCTCTATTACGGTGGTAGCCACAAGTATGTCTATCTCTCCGGCGGCAAAGGCCTTCAATATTCCGTCCTTTTCGTCGGATTTCATTTTTCCGTGTATTACGGCTATCCTCCTGTGCCCCAGGACCGAACATTTAAGAATTTCGGAATATTCCGTAACGGATTCGGCCTCTATTTTTTCGTTTTCCTCCACCATAGCGCATATAACATATGCCTGTCTGCCCTTTTTTATTTCCTTTTCTATGAAATTATAAATTCTATCCCTATAGCCGGTATTTACCGCAAATGTCTCTATCTCCTGTCTCCCCGGAGGCAGGCTGTCTATTATTGATATATCCAAATCTCCATACAGTATTAGCGCCAGTGTCCTCGGTATCGGTGTAGCCGTCATAACAAGCACATGGGGATTATCCCCCTTTTCGGATAGTGTCTGCCTTTGTCTTACTCCGAATCGGTGCTGTTCATCGGTTATGACAAGGCCAATGTTCTTGAACTCAACATTGCTTTGTATCAAAGCATGGGTTCCAACAATAATATTTGCCTCTCCCGAAGCTATTTTAGCAAGCTTGTCTCTTTTCTCGCTTGCCTTCAGTCCTCCGGTCAGCAAAAGCACATTTATTCCCAAGGGCTCAAATATTTCTTTGAAGCTATCAAAATGCTGTGCCGCCAAAACCTCCGTCGGTGCCATCATAACCGCCTGGAATCCGTTTTTTACAGACATATATGCCGCCGCCATTGCTACGGCGGTTTTTCCGCTTCCTACATCTCCCTGTACAAGCCTGTTCATAACCTGTCCGCTTGTCATATCCTCTGTGATTTCTTCAAAGACCTTATCCTGGGCTTCGGTAAACCTAAAGGGCAGGCTGTTAAAGAAGGGCTCCATATCAATAAGTTCAAGTCTTATGCCGTTTTTTTCGGCTGTGCCTTCGGCCTTAAGCCTCAAAAGGGCAGTCTGAAGTATAAACAGCTCTTCAAATACAAGTCTTTCCCTCGCCAATTCGCAGTATTCCGCATTTTCGGGCATATGGATATTTTTTATGGCAAATGCCCTGTCGGCCAAATGATATTTTTTTCTTATATTAGCCGGCAAAAATTCCTTTATATTATCCTCCGAAGCAGTAAGCGCCTCACTGACAGTCTTTCTGAAAACCTTTTGGCTCAGCCCTGCACAAAGGGGATATATGGGCACTATACCGCCCTGCCATTCTCCGTTTTCATCGAGCTTGCCAACCTCCGGCGACTGCATTTCCCTTTGGTTGTTTTTCTTTATCATCAAGCTTCCTATAAAGGCATATTTTACTCCGGAGTTTATGTTGTTCTTCATATAAGGCTGATTGTACCAAACAACAGTAATACTGCCGCTTTCGTCATACACCCTGGCCTTTGTTATCGCCATGCCGTGAAAATAACCGGTTTTAGGTTCATCCTTGGGTGCGGCAACAATAACGGCCTCCTCGCCGGGCTCCAGCTCCGCTATGGGCGTAACCTTTGACCTGTCGTCATAGCCCCTGGGATAATGGGTAATTATGTCGCCCACAGTCTCAATATTCAGATTTTTCAAATATCTTGTCCTTTCGCTGCCTATTCCCTTTACAGCGCTTACTGGACTGTTAAGTTCGAGCATAATTCACCTCATATAAGTAATTAACTAGCTTTAATTATACTTCATAAAAGCCTTTATTTCAACTTTGCCGTCATCCTCTTACAGCCAAAAATTTTGTATCTGTTTCAGACTTTTTGAACAAATCAAATTCCGATTCATCTAAGACAAATCGGAATTATAAATGTAAACTCAAAGCTAATATTTACTCCACAGAAATTATATAGTAGTAGAGTTGCTGGTTTCCGGAATGTATTTCCACATCGCAGTCGGGCAGTTCCTCGGCAATAAAATCGCCAATCTCGCTTGCCATTTCCTCTGTAGCGTCGCATCCGTAGTAAATGCTTATCATCTCGCTGTCCTCATCGGCTGCTTTTTTGACAAGCTCCTTTGTTGCCTGCTGAATGTCCTTACCGACAATAGCAATGTCGTCATTTAACATCCCGAGAATGTCATCCTTCAGTATTTCCTTATCGCCAATTTTCGTATCCCTTACGGCATATGTTACAGAAGCCGTAGTTACATTCTTGATGGCCTCGTTCATTTCTTCAATGACATCATCAAGGTTTTCCTCGGCATTATAGCAAAGCATTGCCGTAACTGCCTCAGGCATAGATCTTGTGGGAACAACATATACTGTTTTATCCTCTGTAAGATTTCTGGCCTGCTCAGCCGCAAGAATTATATTCTTATTGTTGGGCATTATAACAATGTTATCAGCATCGATTTCGCCAATGGCGTTGAGAATATCCTCTGTACTGGGGTTCATTGTCTGTCCGCCTTCGATTATTATATCAACACCAAGGCTCCTGAATATATCGGCAAGGCCTGTACCGGAACAGATGGAAATGAAGCCTGTCTTTTTGTGCTCCTTTTTCGGTTCTGGTGCCTGCGCCGGGGCGGCCTCCTGTTTTATGCTCTTGCCCTCTGCGGTAAAATCTATCTTATTTGTGTGCTGTTCACGCATATTGTCAATCTTAAGTCCTGAAAGGCTTCCTATCGAAAGCGCCTTCTCTATTGCCATACCGGGATGGTCGGTATGAACATGAACCTTTATTATCTCGTCGTCGGCTACCACAACAAGACTGTCGCCGATTGAGCTGAGATAATTTTTAAGGCCGCCGACTGTAGCATCCGGCGCATTTTTAACATTTATGAAAAACTCTGTGCAATATCCAAATGTAATACTCTCGTTGTCAATGGAAGCAAGGGCGGCATATTCGTTTTTCTTTGAAGCCGTCGAAATTTCATCAACCTTAACTTCCTTATCGCTTGTAAGCGCCTGCATGGCTCCCTCAAGGAAGAACAGAAGTCCCATTCCTCCGGCATCCACTACATCAGCCTGTTTAAGTACCGGAAGCATTTCCTTTGTTTGGAGAAGGACGGCTTGTCCATCATTTAAAACTGCTTCCATAAACTCACTTATGTCACTCATTCTGCCGCAATATTTAACGGCGCTTTCGCTCATTACCCTAGCCACCGTAAGTATCGTGCCCTCTTTGGGCTTCATAACGGCTTTATATGCTGTCTCAACGGCTTTTACACCGGCTCTTGCCAATGCCTCCGTATCGGCCTCACCCATTCCTTCAAGCTCCTTGGCAAATCCTCTGAAAAGCTGTGAAGTGATAACACCTGAGTTGCCTCTGGCTCCCCTCAAAGAGCCGTTTGAAGCAAGCTTGGCTATTTCTCCCACGTTTAATGACTGGCTCTTTTCAACCTCCCTTGCGGCGGCAAGCACCGTAAGGGACATATTTGTTCCGGTATCGCCGTCAGGGACAGGAAAGACATTCAGAGCGTCAACTGTCTCCTTTTTAGAATTAAGGCTGTTGGCCCCGGATATAATCATCCTTTTAAGCAATAAACCATTAACACTTGTAACACTCACTTATAAGTCCTCCTTAATCAGCCGTCAACGCGAACGCCTTCGACAAACACATTCACCTGTTCAACATCGAGACCGCATACAGTCTCAACCTTATATTTAACCGTACTGATAGTATTTTCAGCAATAGCGGCAATATTTGTGCCATATTCAACGATGATGTGCATATCTATTCTTATTCCGTCTTCATCTACATTAATTCTGATGCCTTTGGTCAGGCTCTCACGCTTGAGAAGCTGAAAAATGCCGTCTTTTACGTTTTTAGCGGCCATACCAACAATGCCGTAACAATCTATCGCAGTAAATCCCGCAACCTCGGCGATAACTTCGTCCTCAATGGTAACCATGCCATATTGATTTTCAAGTTTTGCTGACATAATCCATACCTCCTATATCATATAGTCTCTTATATTATACCACCGATTATAAAAAATAAAAACACTTTTGTTAAATATTGACCTTGCTTTTGGAAAATGCCGGGATAAGCGACCCTAAATTGCACGCTCAAAAAAAATTAAATAAAACTAAATAAAATT
>JAJQDF010000245.1 GCA_021202325.1 Clostridiales bacterium
TATGCCACGAAGTTTACTATAAAAACCATTTTATATAAAGTATGCAGGGGTTGAAAAGCCCCTTAATTTTTACAGATATATGTTAAACTATTAACAATTTTAAAGCTTTTATTTATTCTTGACACAACAAAAAGCTGCAGACACACACCATTAAGCATGAGCCTACAGCAATTTCACTTCATTATTGATTTTATAGATTTATTCACTAATCACTTATAATTTTAATTGTCCCGGTATCTTGTTATCAGTCATATCGCTGTCGCTAATCTGTGCGCCGGAGGATGTGAGCTTCTTTGTTCTGTAGCGCTCAATGTCTTCGCTTACGAATTCCTCGGCGGCAAAGAGCATTGTGACGAAACTCTTTTTCTTCATCGTGAATACCTGCACTCCGCCGGAGGTCTTGTTTGTGTTGAGGGGCACAAGCTCGGTGTTGAAAAGCAGTGCCTTGTCGGTGTCACGCACAAGCACCATGTCGCCGTCCTCGGCGATGTATCTCATGCCGATTATCGCCGATTTTGAAGAATAGGCATTTACAAGCTTCTTTCTGTTTGTCTTTGTGGCGTAGCTGTCCAGGCCAACCTTGGCAATCTTGCCGTTTTCGAAGGCATAAATCATATATCCGCTGTAATCCGTGGTGGCCGTGAAATAAATTATCTTTTCGTCCTCCTCCATGGATATTATGTTGGGCAGATATTCGCCGAAGCTGCTGGCCTTGCAGTCCGGCAGGTCGTTTACCTTGAGCTTGTATACATTCCGCTTGTCGGTGAAGAACACTATATCCGAACGGTTTGTGCATTCTGCCTCGCAAAGCATGGAATCCTCGTCCTTTACCTTCTGCTCCGGACTTGTCCTGAGGGAGGTGAGGGGAATCTTCTTGAAATAGTTGTGCTTCGTGAGGAAAAACCTTACGCCGTAATCCTCCACAAGGTCGTCAAACTGTATGGATTCCGCATCGGCCTCGGAAATTATTGTTGTTCTTCTGGGTGAGCCGTATTTTTTGGAAACAGCTTTCAGCTCCTTGGCAATGAGCCTCTTTACCTTGATGTCGCTGGAAAGAATTGCGTTGAGGCCGGCGATGTCGTCCACCAGCTCGCTAATCTCCTGTATGCGGTTCAGTATGTATTCCTTGTTTATGTTCCTGAGCTTTATTTCCGCCACATATTCGGCCTGCTTTTGGTCTATGTCGAAGCCTGTGATAAGGTTCGGGATAACCATGGCGTCGATTTCCGTATTTCTGATTATGTCTATGGCCTTGTCAATGTCCAGCAGTATTTTGGAAAGCCCCTGCAAAAGATGGAGCTTGGCGTTTTTCTTATCCAAATCGTACTGCACACGGCGCTTTACACAGCCTATTCTGAAACGAACCCATTCGTTAAGTATGCCCTTTATGCCCAAAGTCTGCGGCCTTCCGTCAATAAGAAGGTTGAAGTTGCAGCTGAATGAGTCGCAGAGGGGAGTCATTGTGAAAAGCTTTGCCATAAGCTTGTCGGGATCGGAATTTCGTCTTATGTCAATGGCAATCTTAAGTCCCTTCAGGTCGGTTTCGTCACGAATATCGGTTATATCACGTATTTTTCCGGCCTTAACAAGCTGAATTATTTTGTCTATTATCGTTTCTATGTTTGTCGTATAGGGTATTTCGTATACCTCTATGCAGCTGTTTTTTTTGTCAAATCTGTATTTTGCCCTTACCTTGAAGCTGCCTCGGCCGGTCTCGTATATGTTTCTCATGTCGATTTCGTTATATATGAGTTCACCGCCGCCGGGAAAATCCGGGCCCTTTATGTAGTCGGTAACATCTATGGTTTCGTCGCTCATAAATGCGGCCGTCGCTTCGCAAATCTCGATAAGGTTGAAGCTGCAGAAGGAGCTTGCCATACCTACGGCAATTCCCTGATTGGGGTTTATCAATATGTTGGGAAAGGTGGTTGGCAAAAGCACAGGTTCCTTTGTTGTGCTGTCGAAGTTGTCTACAAATTCCACGGCGTTCTTGTCTATGTCGCTGAAAAGCTCTTCGCAGACCGGCGCCAGCTTGGCCTCGGTATACCTGGGTGCGGCATAGGCCATATCCCTGGAATACTGCTTGCCAAAGTTTCCCTTGGAATCAACGAAGGGCAGAAGGAGAGAGCCGTTGCCCTCGGTCAGGCGCACCATTGTTTCGTATATGGTGGCATCGCCGTGGGGGTTGAGCCTCATTGTCTGTCCGACAATGTTGGAGGACTTAGTCCTTGCGCCGTTTAAAAGCCTCATTTTGTACATTGTGTAGAGAAGCTTTCTGTGGGAGGGCTTGAAGCCGTCAATTTCCGGAATCGCACGGGAAACTATTACGCTCATGGCATAGGGCATATAGTTTACCTCAAGGGTGTCGGTTATTTTCTGTTCGGTAATTATTATATTTTTAGGTTCGCCTGTTTCTTTAGTCTTTTTAGCCATTGTTAAACCTCATTTATGAAAGATCCGTAAGGTCGATATATCTGTAGCCGTCGCTTTCAATATATTCCTTTCGTCCCTTTAGATTTTCGCCGAGAAGCAGATCGAACTTCTCAGCCGTAAGCTCTGCCACGTCCGGGGTTACGAGTATGAGCCTTCTTGTTTCGGGGTTCATTGTCGTTTCCCACATCATTTCGGGCTGGTTTTCGCCCAGACCTTTGGAGCGCTGTATGGTATATTTGCCCTTTATTTTTGAAAGTATCTGTGTTTTTTCAGTTTCCGTGTAGGCAAAATATGTGTTCTTTCCGGCGTTTATCTCGTAAAGCGGGGATTCGGCAATGAATACCTTACGCTCGGAAATAAGCGTCGGCACAAGCCTGTACAACATCGTCAGCACCAGTGTCCTTATCTGATAGCCGTCAACGTCGGCATCGGTGCATATTATTACTTTGTTCCAGCGGAGCTGCGCCAAATCGAAGTCGTTTATATTGGAGTTGTGCTTGGATTTTATCTCAACGCCGCAGCCCAAAACCTTCAGCAAGTCGGTAATAATGTCGCTTTTGAATATCTTCTCGTAGTCGGATTTAAGGCAGTTAAGAATTTTGCCTCGGATAGGAATTATTGCCTGAAATTCCGCATCACGTCCCAGTTTGCATGAACCAAGAGCCGAATCTCCCTCTACGATGTAGAGCTCACGGCGGTTGACATCCTTTGAGCGGCAGTTTACGAACTTGTCCACACGGTTGTTCATGTCGAGGTTCCCGGTAAGCTTCTTTCTTATGTTAATACGGGTGTTTTCTGCGGTTTCACGGCTTCTCTTGTTTATGAGCACCTGATTGGCTATTTTTTCGGCCTCAAGCTTGTTTTCGATGAAGTATATTTCAAGCCTGCGCTTGAAGAAGTCGGTCATGGCGTCCTGTATAAACTTATTCGTAATGGATTTTTTAGTCTGATTTTCGTAGCTTGTTATTGTCGAGAATGAATTTATGACTATAATCAGGCTGTCCTCAATGTCTGAGAAAGTAATCTTCTTTTCGTTCTTTTTATATAAATTGTTGGCTTTTATATATTTGTCGATGGCGGATGTGAAGGCGCTCCTAACGGCCTTGTCCGGGGAACCGCCATGCTCAAGATATGAGCTGTTGTGATAATACTGGAGGGAGTTTATCTCGTTGTTGAAGCAGAAGGCGGCCTCGAATTTCAGCTTATATTCGGGCTTGTCCTCTCTGTCGCGGCCTCGAGTTTCGTTTTCCAGATAATAAACCTCGGTGAAGCCCTTGCCGTCGTTCAGCTCATTGATATAGTCCTTTATGCCGTTTTCATAGAGAAAGGTCTGCCTTGTGTCGGTTTCCTCGTCGTAGTATTCAAATGTAAGGCCGGCATTTACTATTGCCTGTCTTTTTAAAATATCAACAAAATATTCATTGGGAATGTTTATGTCCGTAAATACATCGGTGTCGGGACGCCATTTAATTTCCGTTCCGGTGGTTTTCTTATTATATTCGTCCTTTATAAGGCCGGAAACGTTTTCGCCCTTTTCGAAGTGCAGGGTATACTTAAAGCCGTCACGGAGTATAACCGCATCCATATATTCGGAGGAATACTGCGTTGCGCAGGTGCCAAGGCCGTTAAGACCAAGGCTGAACTCATAGTTTTCGCCGGAATTGTTGTTGTACTTTCCGCCGGCGTAAAGCTCGCAGAAAACCAGCTCCCAGTTGTAGCGCTCTTCCTTTTGGTTGTAATCGACGGGAATGCCTCGGCCATGGTCCTTTATTTTGACCGAATGGTCGGCATATCTTGTTACCTCAATTTTGTTTCCGAATCCCTCACGAGCCTCATCAATGGAGTTGCTCAAAATCTCGAACACCGTATGTTCGCAGCCCTCCAGCCCGTCGGAGCCGAAAATAACGCTTGGTCTGAGGCGCACACGGTCGGCGCCCTTGAGGGAGGAAATGCTGTCATCATTATATTGTTTTTTAGAATTGCTTAAAGCCATAAATACACCCACTAATCAAATTTTACTTCATATTTAAT
>JAJQDF010000295.1 GCA_021202325.1 Clostridiales bacterium
GTGATAATCTCACCGAACCATAAAACAAAGGTGTCAAATTGCCGTAAAGATAATTAAATTTTTTTAAATTTTTTTACAATAATTTGTTATCTCCCGTATTGACAGCAAGAATTTAGAGTGATAATCTATTCTAATGAAGGACAAAGGGCATTCATCCTATAACGGTAAAAGATACTCATACAGGATGAGTGCCTTTCTTTGTAATACCTATGCTTAGTGTCTTATAACTATGCAGTTTTAATATAGATTTTGGAGGATTATCATTATGGCTAAGTTTATTTTTGTTACAGGCGGCGTTGTTTCCGGCTTGGGTAAGGGAATTACAGCCGCTTCATTGGGACGTCTTCTGAAGGCCAGGGGCTTAAAGGTGGCCGCTCAGAAACTGGATCCCTATATTAATGTAGACCCCGGAACAATGAGTCCCTATCAGCACGGAGAAGTTTACGTCACAGAGGACGGTGCGGAAACCGATTTGGACCTTGGTCACTACGAGCGTTTCATCGATGAGGATCTTAATAAGTACTCTAACCTTACGACCGGCAAGGTTTACTGGAATGTGCTTAATAAGGAAAGAAGGGGCGAATATCTCGGAGAAACGGTACAGGTAATCCCCCATGTAACAAATGTAATAAAAGAGTTCATATACGGCGTTGCGCAGAAAACCGATGCCGATGTAGTTATTACCGAAATAGGCGGAACAACAGGAGACATAGAGAGCCAGCCCTTCCTTGAGGCCATTCGTCAGGTCGGCCTTGAAGTAGGAAAGGAAAATGCGCTTTATATCCATGTTACCCTTGTTCCTTATTTGAGAGGCTCAGAAGAGCATAAGTCAAAGCCCACACAGCATTCCGTTAAAGAGCTTCAGGGTATGGGAATAAGTTCTAATATTATTGTGCTTCGCTGCGATGAGCCCATAGAGGAATCCATATTCAGAAAGATTTCAATGTTCTGCAACGTTAAACCGGACTGCGTACTTGAGAATATAACTATTCCCATACTTTATGAGGCACCCCTCATGCTTGAAAAGAGCAATTTCTCAAGCATAGTATGCCGAGAGCTTGGAATAAAGGCTCCCGAACCCGACCTCACCGAGTGGGAAGCCATGGTTGACAGAATAAAGGCCAGAAAGAAAGAAGTAAGAATAGGAATTGTCGGAAAATATGTTCAGCTCCACGATGCATACCTTTCTGTTGCCGAGGCTCTCAGACATGCCGGATATGAAAACGAAGCCTATGTTGAGATAGAATGGATAGATTCAGAGACCATTACAAATGACAATGTTGCCGATACTTTGAGAAACTGCTCAGGAATAGTTATTCCCGGCGGATTCGGCAATAGAGGAATAGAAGGAAAGATTGCTACAGCCCATTACTGCCGTACAAATAATGTCCCGATGCTTGGTATTTGCCTTGGTATGCAGATAGCCGTTATAGAGTTTGCCAGATATGTATGCGGCATAAAGGATGCCAACTCAGGCGAGTTTGACGAGAACACACTCCATAAGGTAATAGACTTCATGCCTGACCAGAACAACGAAATAGCCAAGGGCGGTACAATGAGACTGGGCGCATATCCCTGCCAGATTAAAAAGGGAACAAAGATGTACGAATGCTACAATTCGGATCTCATCTACGAGAGACACCGCCACCGCTATGAATTCAACAACGACTACAGAGACATGATGCAGGAGAAGGGACTTGTTGTCAGCGGTACATCTCCCGACGGACATATTGTAGAAACTGTGGAAATTCCCGAAAATGATTTCTATGTCGGCGTACAGTATCATCCCGAATTCAAGAGCCGTCCCAACAGAGCGCATGCATTGTTTGTAGGACTTGTAAAGGCGGCGCTTAAGCATTAAGTTATGGATATAAGATTAGCTGAAATAAGCGATTTAGACGGCATTATCGCCCTGATACAAAAACGAATGGACTGGATGGACGAGGTCGGCCTCTGCCAGTGGAATAAAACGAATTACCTTGAGGAGTTTACAAAAGATTATTTTGAAAAGAATATAATTGAAAAGAACTTTTATATAGCCGAAGAGGATGGACTTCTAATCGGAACAATAGCTCTCTTCAGACAAGACTTACGCTGGGAGGACGGCAAAGAGAGTGTATATATTCATCATCTTACAGCCGAGCCGGGTAAAGCCGGAGTAGGGCGAAAGCTTGTAGAGTATGCAGAGCAATATGCTAAAAATATGCATTTTCAAATGATAAGACTCGATTCTCCGGCGAATAACCAAAAGCTGTCCGACTACTATGAGTCAATGGGCTATATGCCTGTCGGCAGGTGTGCTAACAGTTTTTATGAAGGAATACTAAGAGAAAAGAAACTTTTATGACATAAAATTTTTGACAGAACGGAGGCTAAAGTAATGAAGTTTAATTTTACAAAAATGCACGGCATAGGTAATGACTATGTATATGTGAACTGCATGGAAAAGGAACTGGAAAAACCCGAGGAAATATCCATTGCCGTTTCTCCAAGACATTTTTCGGTCGGTTCCGATGGACTCATTATGATATGTGCATCGGATAAGGCCGACGCCAAAATGAGAATATTCAACGCCGACGGCAGTGAAGCAAAAATGTGCGGCAACGGCATAAGATGTGTCGGAAAATATATTTACGACAAAGGAATTGTTGATAAAAGCAAAACCGAAGTGACTGTCGATACATTAAGCGGCATAAAAACCCTTAAATTAAACGTGGCCGACGGCAAGGTTGAGAGCGTGTGCGTTGACATGGGCAAGGCCATACTTGAGCCCGAAAAGATACCTGTCCTTGCACCGGATATTATGATTAGCAAGCCCGTAATGGTGGACGGAAAGGAATACAAGCTTACTGCCGTATCCATGGGAAATCCCCATGCTGTATGCTTCGTGGATGATGTTGACAGCCTCGACCTTGAAAAAATAGGCCCCGATTTTGAGAATCTCAGCATTTTCCCCGACAGGGTTAATACAGAGTTTGTAAGGGTAATCGATGACAAAACTCTCCAAATGAGGGTTTGGGAAAGAGGAAGCGGAGAAACATTTGCCTGCGGAACCGGTACCTGTGCCACTGTGGTTGCGGCCTGCCTCAACGGAATATGCAAGCAGGACACAGATGTTACAGTTCACCTTATAGGCGGTGACCTTGTGATTAGATACTGCTCGGACGGAACAGTATTTATGACAGGACCGGCAGCAATAGCGTATGAAGGAGTGTATGAATATGAATATAAAGATTAATGAAAACTATGACAATCTTGTACAGAACTATCTTTTTACCGAAACAGCAAGAAGAATCAGAGAATTTTCAGCTAAAAATCCCGATAAAAAGGTTATTAAGCTCAGCATCGGTGACGTTACTCTGCCCCTTACAAAGACTGTCATAGAGGCTATGCATAAGGCCACAGAGGAAATGGGACACCAGGAAACATTCAGAGGCTATCCGTCGGAGTACGGCAGTGATTTCCTCAGAGCCGCTATTTCAAAATATTACGGAACATTCGGCCTTAAGATTGACGACGAAGAAATTTTCATAAGCGACGGCGCCAAGAGCGACTGCGGAAATATCGTTGATATTCTCGGAGACAACGATGTGCTTATTCCCGATCCCGTATATCCTGTATACATGGACAGCAACATAATGAGCGGCAGAAACATAGAGCTTCTCCCCGGAAATATCGACAACGGCTTCCTTCCCATGCCGGACGGACTGGCTAAAAAGCCCTATGTAATATATCTTTGCTCGCCCAACAACCCCACAGGCGCTGCATATTCCAGGGAACAGCTTGTAGAATGGGTAAAATACGCCAAGGAAAGCGGCTCTCTTATCATATTTGATTCGGCTTATGAGGCATTTATACAGGATAAGGATTATCCCCATTCAATATATGCCATTGAGGGTGCAAGGGAATGTGCCGTTGAGATTTGCAGCTTCTCGAAGATGGCTGGATTCACAGGCACAAGATGCTCATGGGCAGTTTTCCCCAATGAACTCGTTGTAGGCGATAAATCCCTCCAGAAGCTTTGGGCAAGACGTCAGGCAACCAAATTCAACGGTGTGCCCTATGTAGTTCAGAGAGCGGCTGAGGCAGCTCTTACACCTGAAGGATTCAAAGAGGCTATGGACAACATTAAATATTATATGGAGAACGCCAAGCTCATTGCCGACCTTCTCACAGAAAAGGGAATTTGGTTCTCCGGCGGAGTATGCTCACCCTATATTTGGCTGAAATGCCCCAAGGAAATGGACTCATGGACATTCTTTGACTGGCTCCTTGATAATGCCCAGGTAGCAGGAACTCCCGGAGCAGGCTTCGGTGCCGAGGGCGAAGGATTCTTCCGTCTGACGGCTTTCGGAAGCAGAGAAAATACAGAAGAAGCCATAGAAAGACTCAGAAAATTATTATAATTAACGCATAAGTTT
>JAJQDF010000146.1:0-11548 GCA_021202325.1 Clostridiales bacterium
GTATTCTGGCATATTATGATGTCAAAAACAGCTTTATGTTTTATACACCGGCAGCTACCGCCTTAGGGGCATTGGAGAAAGCATAGTTCTTTTGATTCTTCTCCCACAGCACTGCCAAGCCCTTAAGCATCAGGTCTGGATCATATTCCATATTGTGTCTGCAATAGGGAATAATCGCTCTGCTTATTCCGCCGGTGGCTATTATTTGGGCCTCATAGCCCAGCTCATCAAATATTCTGTCGGCTATACCATCCATCATTGCTGCATTGCCGTATATTATGCCGCTCCGCATGGACTGCTTTGTGTTCTTGGATATTATACTTCCTGGATTTTCAAGCTTTATCCTCGGCAGTTTTGCACATCTTTCGGACATGGCATTCATGGATATATACACTCCCGGCGCAATTACCGTTCCTACATATCTTCCTTCTTTATCGATAACTGAGCAGGTTGATGCCGTACCAAGGTCAAATATCAAAAATGGCGGCTTATACTTCTGCATTGCTCCTATGGCATCGACCAGCATATCCGCTCCGACCTTGTTGGGATTGTCCATAAGTATCTCTATGCCCAAGTCCACATTTTTGCCCACAGTCAAGGCCTTTTTTCCGGTGAGCTGTCTTATGGCCTTTTCTGCCTTTCCGGTCAGATAGGGCACAACGGAGGAAACAATGCCGCCCTCTGCCTTCGGAACCTCATTCTGCTTCAGAATGGATTTTATCTTGTAAGTCACATCTCCCGTTGTAAGCTTATGGCTTGTCTTTATCCTGCCCGTAAAAAGTACTCTTCCGTTTTCAATTCCGCCGACGACAATATTGGTATTTCCTATGTCAATAGTAAGTATCATTTCTTGTCCTCCAAAGCCAATATGGCGTTAAGAATTTCATCGGCGGCCTCGGATTTTGTCATTATGGGATAGGAAACGGCGTCATCTTTAGTTATTATGGTTATTACATTGGTATCTGTTCCGAAACCGGATTTATCGCTCTTTAAGCTGTTGGCAACTATCATGTCGGTATTTTTCTTATGGAGCTTTTTAACCGAATTTTCCATGAGGTTTTCGGTCTCCATCGAGAATCCGCATAATATTTGTCCCTTTCTTTTATGCTCGCCCAAATACTGCAGAATGTCCTTGGTTCTCTCTAGAACTATGTCGTTCATTCCGCCGGACTCCTTCTTTATCTTCTCGGAGCTTACCTTTACAGGGCGGTAATCGGCAACGGCGGCAGCCTTTATTATTATATCGGCTGTTTCAGCCTCTTTGGTAACGGCATTAAACATATCCTCGGCACTCATTATGTTTATGAGATTTATGCCTTCCGGCGCTTTAAGCGAAACCGGTCCGCTGATAAGCGTTACATCAGCCCCTCTTAAAGCCGCTCTTTCGGCAAGACAGTAGCCCATTTTGCCTGTGGAATGGTTAGTAATATAGCGCACCGGATCTATGGCCTCCTGGGTAGGGCCGGCAGTAATGACAATCTTCTTTCCGCAAAGATCCTTTTTAATAAAGCCCTTAACGATGTTGTCAACTATGTCATTCACATCAGCCAGTTTTCCCTCACCCACATCGCCGCAGGCAAGCCTTCCGCTGGCAGGGGAGATGAACTCATAGCCATAGCTTTTAAGAGTTTCAATATTTCTTTGTACAATAGGATTTCTGTACATATGGGTATTCATTGCCGGAGCTATAACTCTTCTGCAGTCAGCCGCCATTATAGTCGTGCTGAGCATATCGTCGGCAATGCCGTTGGCAATTTTTCCAATTATATTGGCCGAAGCCGGCGCAATAACAAACACATCGGCCTTTCTTGCTAACGAAATATGTTTTATATCATATTCAAAGTTCCTGTCAAATGTATCAACAATACATTTGTTGCTTGTAAGAGATTCAAAAGTAATGGGATTTATGAAATTGCAAGCGTTGGCAGTCATAATAACATGCACGTCCGCATGGAGTTTAACAAGGGCGCTGGCCACATCCGCCATTTTGTAGGCCGCTATACTTCCCGTAACTCCGATTACAACAGTTTTGCCTTTAAGCATTTTATTTTCCTCCTGTCGGCTTTAAGCTAAAGCGGCTTGTCTGCTTAGCAGACACCGCCATCCAGGAAAAAATACCGTAAAAATTCGTAAAAGCAGTATCAGTAGAAATCTGTTCATAAAAGTCACACTCCAAAAGGATATGCGCTTTTCTCCTTTATGCAGAATAGAACGGTATAGTTTCCTCAAGAATACTATCCACTGCGAAGTATATCAAATTTATCCCGCATTGTAAACAAATCTAACAAAGAATTAACATGAAAAAGTACACATAATTTTTTGATATTTTCTCACATTGTTTTTGGGTTTATGTACACTCCACGGTTTTCGAAGCCCTGTCTTTTCTCGTCATATACCTTTGCGACGGCTTCTCTCATTCTGTTCGTATTATCGCCCTTGACCGTTACCATCCAGCGGTATTCATCCTTTATTTTGGATATTGCCTGGGGTACCGGTCCGAGAACCGTCATTCCTATTGTGGTTAAACAATCCGCTGTCTCCTTTGCACAGTCTATGACATTTTTTTCGTCCATGCCCACTATTTCTATTTTAGAACATTCGGTGCAGGGCGGATAACCCATTCTTTGCCTATATTCTATTTCTCTTTTGTAAAAGCCCCTTGTATCACCCTTCACCGCCGACTGTATTGCTTCATTGTCCGGCTCATAGGTCTGAACTATTACTCTGCCTCTCAGCTTTCCCCTGCCGGCTCGTCCGGCCATCTGGGTGATAAGCTGATATGTGCGCTCGCCGCTGTCGTATTCGCCGGTATTAAGCGACAAATCGGCCGCAAGAATACCCACCAGCGTGACATTCTCAAAGTCGTGTCCCTTGGCTATCATCTGTGTTCCTATAAGAATATCGGCCTCGCCGTTTCCAAATTTTCTGAGTATTTCGGCACTGCCGTTCTTTCCTTTTACGGAATCAGCATCCATTCTTAGAACCCTTGCCTCAGGAAATAATTTCTTTATCTCATCCTCTGCCTTCTGTGTTCCGCTTCCGAAATATCTTATTTTATCGGAACCACACACAGGGCAGGTTTTCGGTCTGTCTATTGTGTCTCCGCAATAGTGGCAGGTCAGCTTTCCCGTAGATGCATGATATTTATACGAAACATCACAGTGTCCGCATTTTATGACATAGCCGCAGTATCGGCACGATACAAATGTGGAATAGCCCCTGCGGTTTATGAAAAGCATTATCTGCTGTTTGTTTTTAAGTCTTTCTTCTATGGCATCCCTTAGGGCTTTGCTAAACACGCTTCTGTTTCCGTCCTTCAACTCCTCACGCATATCGACAACATCTATGTCCGGCTCAATACTGCCTTCCTTTGCCCTTTTGTCCAGCCTTACATATTTTATTTCGCCTATGGAGGCTCTGTATATGCTCTTAACCGACGGCGTAGCAGAACCCAGTACAAGGGATGCTCCGGATATTTCGCACAGCTTTTCGGCAGTCTCCACCGCATCATAGGCCGGAGCATTCTCAGAAACATAGCCTTTTTCATGCTCCTCGTCTATTATAACAATTCCGAGATTATCAAAGGGCATAAAAAGCGCCGACCGAGGGCCAATAACAACGGAAACCTCTCCGTCCTTTGCCCTTTTCCAGCAATTGAATCTTTCTCTATAGGTCATTTTGCTGTGGCTTACGGCAGCTATATTGCCGAATCGTCTTAAAAACCTTCCCGTCATAAGCGGAGTAAGGGATATCTCCGGCACAAGTACAATTGCCTGCTTTCCTTCGGCAATTACCTTTTCAATCATCTTTATGTATATTTCCGTTTTTCCGCTGCCGGTTATTCCATGGATAAGGAATGGACGATTTTTTTCGGCTCTTTCCATCTCCCATTTTGCTATTACTCTTTTCTGTCCGTCGTTCAGCTCCACAAGTGCAGAAACATCCTCCAGCATTGTAACCTGAGTATCGGCAAGAACCCTTTTTGTGTATACCTCTATGTATCCGCTGTTCCTCAGTGTCTTTACGGCATATTCCGCTCCGCCTATTCTTTTCTTTAGCTCTGCCAGTGGCATTTCCTTATATCGGACAACGGTTCTTAACACATCGACCTGCTTCTGCTTTCGCTTATCTCCGTCACATGCTTCTATAAAGCCCTTTGTTTTATCTGTCGGCCTAACATATTTAACATTGACATAGTAGTCCGTCTTGTCCTTTATTCCGCTTGGCATTATTGTCTGAAGGCATTTTGAAAGTGTGGCAAAATATCTTTGTCTCATCCACAGGGCAAGGCTCAGCATATTTTCGGAAAACATAGGAAAATCATCGGGCACGCTAACTATATATTTAATTTTATCAGCAGGCACATCACTTTTGTCCATAACCTTGACAACATAGCCTTCTCGTTCCTCGCCTCTTATGCCGAAGGGAACTCTGACTCTCATTCCTATTTTGACTTTATACTCCAAGTCACTGCCAACGGCATAATCAAAGACATGGTCTATATCCATATGTGAAATGCTCAGTATTACCTGTGCGAACATATAAAGCACTCCATTCCGGCCTTCTCAAATATTTAAAAAGGTGTACCCAAAGCCATCAGGCACACCATAAATCTAAAAAATTAATCATCATTACCATAGTTATCAAGGCTTATCTCTGAAAGCTCCTGATGTGCAAGCTGTTCTCTTGCCTTAGCCTCTTCCTCATCGGGATTATGGCTTATTATCTTTATTTTTGAGTTGTAAAGCTCTTCAACGGCAATAGAAACAGGCTTATTAACCTTGGGATCTTCTACAAGTATTTCGCTTCCGTCAACAATCTGTCTGGCTCTTTTTGCCGCCGCTATAATAATTGTGTATCTGCTGAGCATTGAGCTCTCAAGACTTTCCTGTTCACTTAAAACATCAATAAGTTCTGTGTATGAAGGATGGATCATCAACAAACATCTCCTTTAAATTTATTCTTTAATTCCGGATTGCGGCTGCATTTCATTCTTTCTGCGTTTACAATGCAGTCAATGTCCTTTACAGCTCTCTCAACCGTATCATTTATAACAAGATAATCATACCTCGGAAGATATTCCAGCTCTTCCTCGGCCCGCTTTATGCGCTTATCTATTGTTGCCTTGTCCTCTGTGCCTCTGTTTTCAAGACGCCTTCTAAGCTCTGTCAGTGTCGGAGGCATTGTAAATATAAGTACTGCATCATTGTATTTCTCTTTAACCTGAAGCGCCCCCTGAACCTCTATTTCAAGGATTATGTTTTTTCCGGCCTCAAGCTGTTCTTCAACATACTTCTTTGGTGTTCCGTAATAATTGTCGCAGAACCTAGCGTGCTCAAGAAGCTCGCCATTTTCAATCATTTTCTCAAAGCTTTCAACCGTACTAAAAAAGTAATGCACTCCGTGTTTTTCATTCGGTCTCGGACTCCTTGTTGTGGCCGAGATAGATACGCTGTATCCAAGCTCATCAACAAGCCTCTCCACTATAGTGCCCTTTCCGGAACCGGACGGGCCCGAAATAATAAGCAAAACTCCTCTTCCCATATTTACTGCTCCTTACTCATCTTCCGTATCCTTAAAGCTATGAAGTCTTGTAAGTATAGTTTCCGGCAGCAGTGCCGACAGCACCACATGTCCGCTGTCACATACAATGACAGCCCTCGTTTTTCTTCCGCAGGTTGCATCTATGGCAGTTCCGGCGGCCTTCGCCTCCTGAACAAGTCTTTTTACAGGTGCGGCATCAGGAGATACTATGGCCACTATGCGTTCCGATGAAACTATATTTCCATATCCTATATTTATAAATCTAATGCTGCTCATAAAGCGGCTCCTTATTCTATATTTTGTATTTGCTCTCGTATTTTTTCGATCTCACTCTTGAGTTCTATTGTCGTTTGTGTAATTGCGAGGTCATTTGATTTTGAAGCTATTGTGTTGGCCTCTCTGTTCATCTCCTGAACCAGGAAATCCAACTTTCTGCCGATGGACTCATCCATATCGAATATAGTTCTCAGCTGATTGATATGGCTTTTAAGCCTTGTCAGCTCCTCATCAATGCAGGCTCTGTCGGCAAATATCGTAACCTCAGTCATAAGCCTCTGTTCATCTAAATTGGCATCACCGAGAAGCTCATCAAGACGGGCTTTGAGCTTTACTCTATAGTCCTCAGTCACAAGCGGTGCCCTTTCGGCTATCTTTTTAACCATTTCTTCTATAACATCCGCCTTTTTAAGTATGTCCTTTTTGAGCGCTTCGCCCTCAGCCTCACGCATGCTTATGAAATTGTCAAGTGCGCCCTCAAGAGCAGGAAGCAGAGCATTCCATACCGCATCCTCGTCCTCCTGAACCTTTTCGACCGTAATTACGTCGGGGAATTTGGCCACAAGGTCAAGAGTATCGTTTCCCGTCAGGCCATAGGTTTCCCTTAAGAATTCCAGCTTCTCGCAGTAGGCCTTGGCAAGGGGCTCATTTACCTTTATGTTTACATCATCCTCAGAAAAAGACTCAAAGTTGATAAACACATCGGTTTTTCCTCTCATTATCTTTTTCATCAGAGTTTTTCTAATCTTATCTTCAAGATAGTTCATCGACCTTGGAAGACGTATTGAAATATCATTATATCTATGGTTGACAGATTTAATCTCGACACTGAACTTTCGTCCGTCGGCCTCATAATCGCCTCTGCCGTAACCGGTCATGCTTCTAATCATTGTTTTCACCCTTATAAAATATAGATACCAATATTAAGCATACTTAGAGTATGATATGCAGTTACTGAATGGAACTTCTCCGCATTTCGGTCTTTGCTCCGCTCCGGTCGGCGCTAAACGAACATCCACCGGATGTTCAGCGCCTCTCGAAATCCTACAATCATTCGGTCTACGCTGTCGCTCATTTTTCTTCGAAAAATGGCTATGTTCTCATGGTTGTTCGTTCCTCAAAGTCATAAATTTTGACGCAAACATCGAATTTATGACTTTTCATCACTGTATCATGTCATCTAACTTATTATTATATTAAAAACCTTTCTCAACGTCAAGCAATCAAGCGCATAAAATTATTAATTGTAACCTTCCGCTTAAAATGCTATACTTAATCCAAAAGGAGCTGATACCATGAGAATAACAGTTGATGCAGATGCCTGCCCGGTAAAAGAAATAATACTTGACGTTGCCGAAAAATATGATATTCCTGTAACAATGATCACCGACACAAGCCATATTATGTACGGCCTGCCCTGTGAAACCGTCACCGTTGACAAAGGCCGTGACTCTGCCGATATAGCCATTGCAAACCGTGTTCAGCGGGGCGACATAGCCGTTACCCAGGACTACGGTCTTGCCTGTATGCTCATGGCCAAGGGCGCCAACGTTATAAATCAGAACGGCTTTCTATACACCGACAAAAATATCGACGAGCTCCTCATGCGCCGCCATATTTCAGCCAAACAACGCCGTGGCGGAAAACGCTCCGGCCATATTAAGCCTAGAACCGCCGAGGATGATGAAAGATTCAGAGCCTGTCTCGAAAGGCTTATAACAAGGCTTTTAGATTCCTGATACTTAAATATTCCATTCACTGTATGACAGTCATGTCCATAAGCTCCAAAATATTCTTTTCTTTATTAAATATCAGCTTTGCTGTACATTTTTCGCCGGTTTGTGCCTTCACAACCGGCAGTTCGTTTATTTCGCCTTTTTCAAACACTTCTTTTATAATATCTTCCGTCAGGCTTACTCCGTACCTCTCAAGGGAATTTTTCCATATTGTGAATTTACAGCCGTTCTTCCAGTTTCCGCAATAGTAGGCTTTGGTATTTTCATATATATCTCCGCCGCAAATAGGGCATTTCCCCAAGGATTTAGGTCTTGCCTTAGACTTTGTTTTTCTGCGTTTATCCTCTATTTTAATGCCGCTGTTCTCTTCGGCCGCATATCCAACAAGGTAATATACATATCGGTTTATGCTGGCCATGAATTTCTCTGACTGCATTGTTCCCTTCGCAATTGAGCCCAGTCCCTTTTCCCATTTGCCTGTTGTTACCGGCGATTTCATCTCTTCGGGGACTATCTGTATGAGCTGTCTGCCCTTCTCGTCGGGAACAAGTATTTTTCCCTTCCTGTGGATATAACCGACCTTTATGAGCCTTTCTATTATTGCCGCCCTTGTGGCCGGAGTGCCCAGTGCATATTCCTTTAGCTTTTCTTTCAGTTCCTCGTCATCGGTGTTTTTCCCGGCATTCTCCATTGCTGTCAAAAGCGTGGCCTCATTATAGGGCGCCGGCGGCTTCGTTTCCTTCTCCACAGCTTCAGCATTTACTATATGTACGCTGTCACCTTTTTTAACATCCGGCAGTATTTGCTCACCGTCCCTATTGTTTTTGTATACCTCTCTGTAAAGCCTTTTCCAGCCCTCATCGGTAACATTAGAACCCTTGGAAACAAAGGTTTCTTCCCCGCATACAGCAGTTATCTTTGTGGAGGTATATTTATAGGGCGGATTGAAAACCGCTATAAACCTCAGCGCCACAAGGCCGAAAACCTTCTTTTCATCAGCGGTCAGACTATCCTTGCGGTAGCTGTTGTCCGCAGGAATTATGGCATGGTGATCCGTAACCTTTTTGTTATCCACAATTCTTTTTGTGATAGGAAGCTTCTCCATGTCAATGACTTCCTGCGCATAAGTTGCAAAAATCCCCGAATCCGTCAGCCTTTTCATAGTTACCTTTATTTTCGGAATCATATCGTCACTCAAATAACGGCTGTCGGTTCTCGGATATGTTATCATTTTTCTTTTTTCATACAAGCTTTGGGCTATGTCCAACGTTTTTTGCGCCGAAAAGCCGTACATTTTGTTGCAGTCCCTCTGCAGCTCCGTCAAATCGTACAGTTGGGGCGGCAGAGTTTGCTTTGCCGTTTTAGTAACGTCGGTTATAAGGGCATCCTTATCCCTTACCTTTTCAGCAATAGCCTCGGCGTTTTCCCTTTTATCTAGCTTTGTATTGTTTTTATCGTCCGTCCATGTGCCCTTGAAATTGCCGTAGTCTGCCAAAACCTCATAGTATTTGCTCGGTACAAACTCGTCTATTTCCTTCTGCCTATTCACTATCATTGCCAATGTAGGAGTCTGCACACGGCCTATGCTTAAAAGTGCATCATACTTTATGGTAAAAGCCCTTGTAGCATTTATTCCCACCAGCCAGTCGGCCTCGGAACGGCATTTGGCCGATGAATATAGCAGGTCGTATTCACTGCCGTCCTTAAGATTGGCAAAGCCTTCCTTTATTGCGGCATCGGTCATACTGGATATCCAAAGCCTTTGAAAGGGCTTTTTGCACTTGTTATAGTCGTATATGTATCTGAATATGAGCTCGCCCTCTCGTCCGCTGTCGGTTGCGCATATAAGGCTGTCAGTCTCCTTGGAGTTCATAAGCTTTTTGAGAATATCCAGCTGTTTTTTGCTTCCCCTGATTGCCTTAAGCTTCATTGTTTCGGGAATTATAGGCAGACTTGAAGCACTCCAGCGTTTCAGCGTCTTGTCGTAATCTTCCGGCTCGCAGAGCGTAACTAAGTGTCCGACTGCCCAGCTGACTATGTAATTGTTTCCTGCCAAAAAGCCGTCGCCCTTTTCGGTGCATTTAAGCACCTTGGCTATATCCCTGGCTACAGACGGCTTCTCCGCAATAACAAGAATTTTCCCCATAATTATCACCTGTGTTTAAGTAAACGTACATGCTTGCTTCGCAGCCAAGTATGAAAGTCCGTACTTAGATAGTATAGCATAAGGCTCAAACAAAATCAAAGCCCATTGAAAAAAGGCTCGGTTCAAATGAACCGAGCCACGGAAACTGCTGTGTTTCCGTTATTTAGGTGAGAGTTTAGTTTTTTACCCGCAATTATTTTTTGTTTTAATTAGTTTACGCTTTCGGGATGAGTAGCAATATACTCTTTGTTCTTCTTATGACCGATAGTAAGTACAGGTAATGTAATAACTACAAGACCAAGGTAACCGCAGTAGCCGTAAGCATATTTGATGATATTTGAAAGACCAACCATAGATACGCACATACATACTAATACACAGATGATGGCAACGATAACACGTCTAACCCTAAGGCTCTTAATGCTGTTGACAAGTACTCTGTTTTCGAATTTCTGAACCATTGTGAAAATAGTTGTAGTACATGTTGAGATAAATGCGAAGAACAGTGATACCTGGTAGCAGAATGAAAGAACGCCGATTCCAAGTGTGTTGCAGATGAACAGGTTGGGAAGTGTAGTAGCCTCAGCAGCTACAACTTCGCTGTGCCATCCAAGGAGCATGATACATGATACTGTAAGAGCAAGACCGTTCATTAACCATCCAAGGAATGATGCTCTGCTTACGCCCTTCTTTGTAAGCATTGATGAAGCAGCAATCATTGAAGGTACAGCAACGCACTGGAAGCCTGAGTAAACAAGAGTCTTCCAAATAGCTGTTCCTGCCTGAGCCTCGCCTGAAGTAATAACAGCTGCAATCTCGCTGCTGTGGTTAGCAATAGCAATGAAATACATTGTGAACGAAGCAACAAGGATAACGATTGACATAACCGTCGAAGCCTTGATAACAAGGTTTACACCGAATATAACAAGTAAAACGATAAGTAATCCGATTATACATACCGCTACACCATATGGAATACCGAAGGTTTCAAGCAGTGAAGCCGCACCGGCGATAGCCGAACCAACGGCTGCAAGAATAATTACGAAGTTAAAGATTTCCATTGTAATTTCCATCTTTATATAAGGAGCCCAGAGTTCTGTAAATACTTCCTTATATGTATACATATTTCTTGTAGTAGCCATTATCATACACTCTCTAAGAACAAGAGCAAGTATACCCATAGCTATCATAGGAAGGAAACATGCCATCCAGCCATATTGAACATAGTACTGAATAGCCTGGTTACCTGTTGCAAAACCGCCACCTACATGTGTGCCAAACCAAACTGAAGCAACGCTGAACGCAGCGCCCCAGCCGGCAGACTTTGTTATTGAACTTGCCATAAAATAGCCTCCCCTTTTCCTGACTGTCTAAGTCTCTGATATTATAATTTCTTAGTTTCGCCGGCCTCTCCAAACCGGCAGAATGCGGTAAAAACTCCTCTCCTTTCTTTGAAACGGCCTTTCATTGCATGAATGGATGATAAACACCATACACATAGCAATACATTCCGCTGTTAATTTAATAAGTATCCCCGGATAAAAAATAATACCATTAAATAATTTCTGTTAAACTGAAATACTTATGAGAAAAATATACTATTAAACACATCTGTTTGTCAAGTATAATAGATAAAAATATCCAACCTGTATTGTAATTACATTCAGACCAAATGTTAATTTTCCCATAATTTAAGCCAATTTAATTTTTATTTTTGTATCCTATTAACAAAACAGCAAAAACTCGAGGCTGTTCTTTTCACAAATACAGCATTTTGCACAAACAAGTTCAGAATTTACTAAAAATGTTGTCTGACTACGATTTATTTCATTGAATAAATTATATG
>JAJQDF010000146.1:11558-19749 GCA_021202325.1 Clostridiales bacterium
GTTTAAATTTTTGTATATTTTTTTCGACATTTATTTCATTTACCATTGTGCGCATATGTTATAAGTAAAGCCGAAGTTTTGATAACTCCGGCTGGCATTTTTATAACTCAACTATATTACCTTTTACCCATGCGCCGTATATCTCACGCAGTACATTGGTTTCAGACTTTCCCATGGATACATTGCTCACCATTTCTCTGAATGTCCCTTCGTTAGCTTTGTCAAGAAGCACAATGAACTCAACGGTATCGGTATATATCGTATCTTTCAGGATGTATTCTCCCTTGGTTATTTCATACTGTATTTTTCCGGCCGTTGTATAGTCTGTAACTACAGAACATTCCTTGTAATGCTTTACCTGTGCAGCGCCTGCCTCTTCAATGCCTAGCTTTGCGCTCCGGCCATATGCTCTTACAAGGCCGCCTGTTCCAAGCAGTGTGCCTCCGAAATATCTTGTCACCACCACTGCGGTATTTTTAATATCTCCGCCTATAAGAACATCCAGCACCGGTTTCCCTGCAGTTCCCTGCGGTTCTCCGTCGTCACTGGATCTCTGTATCTCATTTCTTTCTCCTATTTGATAGGCAAAGACATTATGACTGGCATCCCAGTATTTTTTACGCATTTCGGCTATAAATGCTCTGGCCTCTTCCTCTGAACCGACCGGAGAAACAGTGGCTATAAATCTCGACTTTTTTTCAATAAGCTCGGCTTCAGCCCTATTTAGTATAGTTGTATATTCGTCAAGCATATTATTCTTCTTCCTCTGCCTCGTTAAATTCCCTCAGTTTGGCCATAACCTTTCCATGTACGGAATTTTCGGGATATTCGCCGTTTTCATCCATAACTCCGGCCTCAGTTCCAAGCAAAAGCTCAATGCCTTCGTCAATGGTAGAAATAGGATAGATATGGAACATACCATCCTTGACGGCCTCTATAACCTCATCCTTAAGCACAAGATCCTTCACGTTGGAAACAGGAATAACTACGCCCTGCTTTCCGGTAAGGCCTCTGCGCTTGCATAAATCGAAATAGCCTTCAATCTTATAGGTAACTCCGCCAATGGCCTGTATCTCTCCATACTGGTTTACGGAGCCGGTTACAGCAAGGGATTGATTTACAGGTATTCCCGAAAGGCTGGAAAGTATGCAGTAAAGCTCTGTAGAGGATGCGCTGTCTCCGTCTATGCCGTTATAGTTCTGCTCAAATGCAATTCGGCAACTGAGAGACAACGGCATTTTCTGAGCATACATGCTGCCCAAATAGCCGGTTATTATCTGAACGCCCTTATTATGTGTGGGGCCGCTCATTTCAGCTTCCTTTTCTATATTTACAATTCCTGACTTGCCCATATATGTTGTGGCCGTAATTCTTGTGGGAGTTCCGAAGCAAAAGTCGCCCATATCGAGTACAGCAAGGCCGTTTATCTTGCCTACGCACCAGCCATCAGTTGCTATCATGACTGTGCCGTCATCCAGCATTTCATTCATCTTTTCCTGGTACATGGCAACTCTGTATTCTCTTTCTTCGCTTGCCTTCTTAACATATTCGGCCGTAACAACCTTGGCATTGTCCATGGCAGCCCAAGTGGATGCCTCAGCCAAAATCTCGGTAATAAGGTTAAATCTTGTTGACAGCTTGTTTTGGCTCTCCACAAATCTCGATGCGCACTCTATAACCGCCGCAACCGCGCTGCAGTCAAAGGGTGCAGTGTTTTCGTTTTTGCAGAAGTCACCTATGAAGCAAGCAATCTTATATATGTTTTCATCATTTCTGACCATCTCATAGTCAAAGTCCGCCCTTACCTTGAACAGCTTTGAGAAATCCTCGTCATATCCTCTGAGAAGCTCATAATAGTATCCGCTTCCGATAAGGATAACTTTGGCATTGGCGGGAATAGGCTCAGGCTTAAGGGTTGTCACCGTTATGGCGCCCAACTGGTCACGAAGGTTTTCTATGGATATTTCTCTTGTCTTTATTATTCTTCTGAGAGCCTCCCATGCCTGAACATTGTTCAGCAAATCCTGAACCTGCAGTATCAAGTAACCGCCGTTGGCCTTATGCATAAGTCCGGCTTTTATTTTCATAAAATCGGTTGTAAGATTGCCGTATTCATTGTCATACTCGACCTCGCCTACAAGATTGTAGTAAGTGGGGTTATAGTCAACTACGACAGGCGCTCCCTCTGTTTTTGAATTATCAACAATGAGATTTACCCTATATTTCAAAGTCGCATCCTCATTCTTGGCTCCGCCAAGCTTAGGAATAAGCGCCGCTATGGGATCATCATCGTCGGGTTCGTTCTCAATAAACTGGTCTATGTTCTCCAAAACATCCTCCTGAACAGCCTCAAGGTATTTTATTACCCTTTCACTGCTCTGATATTTTTCCTGGAGGGAGCTTACATAATGGCCTATGGCAAACATGCCTATTTTGTAATCAAGGTCATCCATCTTCTGACGATATTCCTTGTCTATTCCTTTTATGTCACGCATAATGGCATTGACATCATCCTGCATGGATTCAAGCCTGTCGCCTATGTTTTCCTTTGTCTCCTCGTCAAGGGAATCGTAATTTTCCTCGTCAATGAGTTCTCCGTCAACTATGGGCTGGAACATTATTCCCGAATTGGATGTTTTAAGAGAGAATCCTTTTTCAGATGCAATCTCATCCAGCTTTTTAATCATGTCGTCACGCATGTCGTCATATGTACGGGAAATATCTGTTTTCTGTTTGTCATAGTCCTCCGATGAAAAAGCCTTGGAAAGCTCCGTCTTGAAGAAAGAAACCAGCTCATTCATATCATCCCTGAACTGTCTGCCCACTCCCGGCTCAAACCTGAGAGACAGCGGACATCTTGGATCGTCGAAATTATATACATAGCACCAATCATAGGGCACAGGCTCGCCCTTAGCCTTTTTCTGAGTGCTTATCTTGGCATAGGTAGTCTTGCCTGAGCCTGACGGGCCTGCAGCATAAATGTTATAGCCCTTCATTTTTACATTCAGGCCAAATTCAAAGGCCTTTACGGCTCTTTCCTGACCTATTATCCCTTCAAAAGCTTCCAGCTCATCGGTTGTGGTAAAGCTGAGCGCTTTGGGATCGCAGACATTCTTAAGTTCTTTCCAGCTTAATTCTTTCATTTTCATCGGACACCTCCATCTTTACAGCGTTTCACTGTAGTTCTCATAGTTGGGGAAGTATTTCCACATTATTACGGCGTCTTCGTTGGTATCGGTATAATACCTTTTTCTGAAACCTTCGGGTTTATATCCATGCTTCGTGTAGAGCTTCTGTGCTCCGAGGTTTGAAATTCTGACCTCAAGGGTTATTCCTATCATCTCCAGCTCAAGAGCCTTTTCTTCCAGTGCCTCCATAAGCATATCGCCTATTCCCTCACGTCTGTGTTCCTCCAAAACCGCCACATTCGTTATGTGTCCTTCGTTCACTACGTGCCACATTCCGGCATAGCCTACAGCTTTTCCGTTTTCGTCCACGGCAACATAATATATTGCCATTTTATTTTCCTTAACTTCCTTTTCAAAGTCGCTTCTTGTCCATGGAACATGAAAGCAGCTTTCATCTATTTCAGTCACATCATCGATGTACTTTTCAGTCATAGGGACTATATCAATCATCTTTATCTGCTCCATGCATTTTTTCTTCCAGTTCTCTCTCAGCCTGGGATTTTCTCAAATAAACCGGCTTAAAATCTCCGCTGGCAACATATTTTTCCTCAGCCGCTATTTCCGCCGCCAAAGATGCCACGCTTCCCGCTCTCTGCATATTGCATGAAGCCGGCGCAATCATGAAATCATCGTAGCTTTCAATAATATCCTTATACAAAAATACTCCGTCTCCTACGAAAATCACCGGAAGCTCGAACATAAGGGCATCGGATATGACATCGTCTATCATATCAATACAGTCCTCTTTCCAAGCCTCAAGCTTTCCGTTTTCCCATTTATAGAAGACTGAATAAACCTGTCTTCTCTTTGCATCGATAATAGGGCAGATAACAGCATCGGTCATATAGACATTGTATGCCAAACCGGCCAGAGCCGAAACAGGTACAATCGGCTTATCGATACCCATGGCTATGCCTTTAGCGGTGGCAGCGCCTATTCTAAGCCCTGTAAAAGAGCCCGGGCCCGCCGAGCATGCCACATAATCGATAGTATTTATATCCAGTTCAAGATATTTTTTTATTTCAGCTATGAGGGGCATTAATGTCTGAGAATGAGTCATCTTATAATTCAGTGTAAACTCTGCTCTCAAAACATTGTCCTCCACCAGCGCCGCACTGGCAACAGCACCGGAAGCCTCTATCGCCAATATTTTCATTCTTTTTTGTCTCCTATCGTTATTTTTCTGTAGTCAAGACCTCGTTCAATATCTTTCTCAATTTTTATCCATTGTGCATTATCCGGTATAATATCCGATATAAGCTCTGCCCACTCTATGAGGCAGACTCCTTCGCCGAAGAAATACTCGTCACAGCCGATATAATCCATTTCCTCCGGATCGGCAATTCTGTATACATCGAAATGGTACAGCGGCAGTCTGCCGCTATATTCATTTATTATCGTAAACGTAGGACTTGTTATATGCTCGTCAATGCCGAGTCCCCTTGCAAAGCCTTTTGTTAAAACCGTCTTGCCCACTCCAAGGTCGCCGGACAGGCAGTATATTTCGCCGCTTTTGGCCTTCAGTCCGAGCTCAAAGCCTATCTGTTCAGTTTCGTTCTGAGAATAACTCTCTATAATCATTAACATCACCCAACTGTATTTCAGCTAAACTCATAAAAATCAAATACACTTGAAACATCCTCGTCCACAAGCACAGCGTTCTTTCCGTCATAGTAGTAGAGGTCGCCTGTGCCCGTAAGCGCATTATAGTCCTTCATATAGAATGCGTTGTTGTTATTTCTGTAGGCAAACATATATACATTGTCGTCAATATCAACATATTTTGCCTCCTGATAATAATGGAACGCTCCTCCGTATGTTTCACTGTCATAGTCGTCGAGGTAGAATACTCTTCTGTAAAGGTCTGTAGCCGCCTCATAGTAGTATGCTGAATCGCTTATCTCATCGGAAACATTACTCTCGATATACACAAGTGTTCCTGTTCCGTCGCTCTGTACGCCTCTAAAGTATACAATTCTCGAGCCATCGCCTAAGAACTGGAATGATTCAACATCCTCTTCCAAAAGGCTGTAGGCCTTTATTCCCTTTTCATAATATGTCGAAAGTACAAGCTGTCCGGTCTGACTGCTTTCGTCATAGTTTGCCAAGCAAGCAAACTGGGCGTCGTTTCCGGAATTTTGGAACGAATACAGATAAGAGTTCTCAAAGGGAACATAGTCGCTAAAGCTTCCAAGCTTATATACATATGTGTCGCAGTCCGCCTGCATTGCCTGCATGTAATAAAGCGCAGAAATCTCTGTTACAGTTGATATTTCAGACAAATTTACGGTTATCTTGTTGAGCCCCTGGGGAACGGTGTAAGCAATATATTTTCCTTCGCTGTCCATTGGCATTGCCGCAAACACTTCGTCATTTATAAGCTCTATATCTCCATCCTCATAGCGGTATATTGAGCATGCTATATCTCTGAACTCATAGTCTGCTATGGCCTCTCTCAGTGCATTTGTTTCTTCTGAGTCGTCTCCGTCATCGATTACAATGTCGCTGGCCTTTATTTTATCGGAATTATATTTATAGTATATAACGGCATTCTCGTCGCTTGACAGGGTTACGGCAATTACTCCGCTGTCAACAAGCTCTGTAGAAGCCTTTTTCAAGTCATATTTGTAAATGCTGTAGCTTGTTGTGCCGTCATCGGCTCCGACAGCCTTTACATAGTAAACATATTTATCCTCGGAATTAACAATGTACTGGGCAACATCGCTGTCTACAACGGACACATCCGTTCCGTCTATGTCGCATACGTTGAGTGAAAGCGAACTTCCTTCTTCGACAATAAATACTGCCTTTTCTCCATTGTATGAAATTTCATAGTCTGTGCCGTTGAGGCCTATATTCTGTGCTATTTCAGAAGATTCTTCGTCACCCTTTGTGTAGCCGTAGAGTGTACCGTATGAGCCTGTCTCATCGGGAATAATATATACAGCGCCGTCACCGTCTGTGCTTACTCTGTAATCGGCCACGCCGTCGGCTATTTTTATCGGTTCTGTCTTTTTGTCGGCATCATAGAAATTAAAGCTGAATGTTCTGTCTGCCTCAACATTATCAATAAAGTAAACGCTTGTTCCGTCCTCTGCAACGGTTATGCCACTTCCTACATAACTATATGTTATAGAACCGCCGTTTGAAAGGTTTTCTGAAATAAGCACCGGATCGTTTTTGAGGTCATAGCAATAAAGCTCATTATCCTTTGTATAAACAATGGCTCTGCTGGTTTCTCTGTCTAGTCCGAACTTTTCCTTTGTAATGAATCCTGCTCTATATACAAGCACAAATACAACTATTCCGAAAATAACCAAAAATGCAAGTATAACCGAGTGTCTGTTTTCATAGTTTATAAATTTGCCCTCGTCCATGAGGAATTTCTGAACAGCGTTTGGCTCATTGCCATCGGCATACATTTCGGCACGTCTCTGTTCCCTGAGACGGCGCATGTTTTCCTCGCTTTTTTGCTGTTTTTCCTCTTTTGCCTTTTGCTTAGCAAGCTCTTTTTCTTTCCATTTTGTCCATAAGCCTTTTTTCCCGCCTGAATCCTCGGCAGATGCTATCTCTTCGGATACTTCGTTGTCATCGCTCTCGTTGTCAGTTTCGGCTATTTCCGCTAAATCTTCGTCCGTTTCGGAAATTTCATCACTCTCTTCTTCAGTATCTTCGAGTTCTTCAGCATTGACTTCTTCAATTTCTTTGTCATCGATTTCTTCAGGCTCTTCGTCCGCAGCTTCAGCTTCATCATTGCCGTCTGCCGCTTCGGTTTCATCCTGAATCTCTTCAGCTACTTTTTCGGCGGCGTTTTCTTCTGCCTCATTCTGTACTGTTTCTGTCGCTTCTGCTTCAGCCTCCTGAGGTGTCTCTTCCGGAGTATTTTCCATTGAAGAATTTTCTTCTTTTCCGGAAAGCTCATCTATCTCCTTATTCTCATTTTCAAATTCATTGTCCATAGACCTATCCATCCTTTTACATAGTAGTCTCCTGCCCATATCCGGGCACTTACTTTTAAGTATAACATCACAAAAGTTTATCGTCAATTTTTATGGTTCCAAATTAATTATTATTTAAGAAAAACAACAAGCCGAACCCATAAAACCGACTGCTTAATAATACCGCCAGATAATCTTTAAGTCTTACATCGGCCAATAGGTTCGGCCTTGTATATGTTATACCAGTCCTTTTAGCATTATGTTAAGGTGGCCTTCAAGAATCGACATTGCGGCCACATTTTCTCCGCCTCTGGGGATAATTATATCCGCATATTTTTTGGACGGCTCCACAAATTCCTCATGCATAGGCTTTACTGTTGCCTGATACTGATTTATTATAGATTCTATGGTTCTGCCCCTGTACTTCATATCCCTAACTATTCGTCTCATCAGCCTTTCGTCGGCATCAGTATCGACAAAAATCTTTATGTCCATCAGGTCTCTAAGCTGTTTATTTTCAAATATCAATATTCCTTCCACCAAAATTACTTTTTTAGGCTCAACCTTTACGGTTTCAGGAACCCTGTTATGTATGCTGAAATCATATACCGGACGATATATGGTTTTTCCCTGTTTAAGGGCTATGATGTCCTCAATCATTCTGTCCGTATCAAATGAAGAAGGATGATCATAATTGAGCTTTGCCCTTTCCTCATAGGGCATATCGTCATGGGCCTTATAATAGCAGTCATGGCTTATCAGCTCAACATCGTTCTCAAAGAGCTGTTTTAACTTGTTTACAATAGTCGTCTTTCCAGAAGCGGTACCGCCCGCTATACCGATTATACAAACTTCATCCATTTCCAGTCCCCCTTTGTATTTGAATTAATATTACCACCTAAAGGCCGCCCTGCACAAGTATATAATTCAGCTTTTTTGTCTTTTTGAATTTAATAAATATGCCTATATTAATTATTTTTCATAAAAATTGATGCAATAACTTAGCTTTTGTTCATCGAAATTAATTGTAATCTTTGTTTTTTTGTTAAATACATAACTATTAAC
>JAJQDF010000225.1 GCA_021202325.1 Clostridiales bacterium
ATCTTGTCCTCCTGCTTGGGAGTCTCGATTCCTGCCTGTTTTCCGGCCTCTATGCTCTTTATGAGCCAAGCCATGTTTCTGCCGAGGTTTCTCATTATCTGAAGGCCTTCCTCATCTTGGAGAACCTCCTCCGGAGAATTACCGTGTACTCCGTTCCAATAGTTTGAAGAAACTATTGGCATTTGAGAAATTGTAAAATATTTGTTCATTCTATCCATTGTAGTTGTCAGGCCGCCCCTTCGGCAGCTGGCAACGGCCGCCGCCGGCTTAAATGCAAACTGTGAGCCTGCACTATAAAATACCCTATCCATAAACATCTGTGCCTGAGATGCAGGGCCGGCATAATAAACCGGTTCACCAATAATGAAGCCGTCAGCAGCTTTAATCATTTCAATGCACTCGTTTACCGGATCATCGTTAAACACGCATTTTCCGGCATTCGTTTTGACGCAGGTCATACAGGCAACACAGGGATGCTTCATGGCCTTACCTATGTTCACAATTTTTGTTTCGATGCCTTCCTCATTCAAAGTTTTGGCAATCTCGCTAAGAGCCGTATATGTACAGCCTTTTTCATGCGGACTTGCATTTATAAGCAATACATTCATTTTGTCCATCTCCCTTTAAATAGTTCTAACTATTATATCACTAATTATTGAATTTTTAAACTTATTTTGGGGTTGCAAAGCAGTTATTTTTGTTGTATAGTATGGAAGTTGTAAACGGCATAAGATAAACTTGACAACGGAGGAATATACATGAATAAACAGCTGAGAGCAGGACTTTTGCTTACATTAACGGCTCTTATATGGGGTGCTGCCTTTGTGGCGCAGAGCGTCGGCATGGATTATGTCGGCCCATTTACATATTTGTGCTCAAGAAACATAATAGGCGGAATCGTGCTTCTCCCCCTTATTAAATTTACAAACAAATCAGAAGCGCCCGGTCAATTCAATAAAAGAGATTTGATAATCGGCGGAATATGCTGCGGAATTGCCCTTTTTGTGGCCTCCATATTACAGCAGGTGGGAATAAAATATACATCAGTCGGAAAGGCCGGCTTCATAACATCTCTCTATATGATAATAGTGCCGATAATAAGCATATTTTTCGGCAAAAAGGCCTCCAAGAAGATTTGGTTCTCCGTTGTGATAGCCGTTGTGGGAATGTACTGCCTGTGCATTAACGGCGAAAGCAGTATAAATAAAGGCGACATGCTTGTGCTTTGCTGTGCCCTCGGCTTTGCGGTACATATACTTATTATTGACCACTTTTCGCCGAAGGTAAATGGAATAAAAATGAGCTGTATACAATTCTGGGTATGTGCAGCAATATCGGCCGTGCCGATGCTTATAATAGAGAAGCCCACCATGAGCAGTATAATAGCCGCCTGGGCTCCCATACTCTATGCCGGAGCATTTTCATCGGGTGTTGGCTACACACTTCAGATAATTGCCCAAAAGGATATTGATCCGACGGTTGCCTCCCTCATATGCTCACTGGAATCTGTATTTTCGGTACTGTTCGGCTGGCTCCTGCTTAATCAGGCACTTTCCGGAAAAGAGCTCTTCGGCTGCCTGCTGGTGTTCATCGGCGTAATACTGACACAGATACCGGATAATAAAAGTCAACTGAATTAATGTTTAAAAACCCCATGCGTCTAGGTACATGGGGTTTCTTTGAAGCAGCAGATTTCAACTCAATGCTTAAAATAAAGCCGCCAACCGTTAAGAAGCCTTATCGATGGATATATACGTTCATGAGTAGGGCCGTATATATTCCACACCATCATTATTTACTTCCTTATACTGGCTATAATTAACTCTATTTCAAATTGGGGGCGTGAATTTGAAATCTACAATGTTTATTTATACCGCTTAAGGCATCAAAAGCGGAATAAACCATAATTTAAAGCATTTCAGTAAAACTCTGTATTCTTGTTCTTGTTTGCTCAAATGAATTGCTGGACATATCTATTTCTATCATAAGGCTCTTTATGCCTTCCTTGTTAAACTGTTTGAAGTAAACAGGATAATCAAATTCCTCAGGCTCACAGAACTTCATCATGCAAATGATAACAGCATCGGCGTCGGTCTGCTTAACCATATTAATAAGCATCTGTCCTCTGTATTTTTTAGGATCTGTGGCAACAGAACATCCGTACATATTCTGCCATACTTTGGCCAACCTATAAAGAGGCGAAGCGTCTCCTTCAGGAACATCCACTCTTATCTGTCTAGACTCCTGAGCAAGATCATCCGCAATAACGGCAATGCCGTTTTCCTTCATTATTTCAAGAAGCTCATCGGGTTCAGCAAGTATTCCCGTAAGAATAGCTTTCTTTCCATTCCAAGGCTCAACCTCGTTTTTCTTGAGCTCTTCAATGAGTTCCTTAACCAGAACCGTGTGCTTAGCTTTATCCATAAACATTCTGGATTTGAATACAGCATGTCTTGCAATTGGATCTATTATCTGAGGATAATCGGCAGCAACCTTTGAAAACTCTCGCATTACCGCCTTGTTTTCATTATAAACAACAATTGCCTTTTCAATATCTGAGTTTGTTATCTGTGTTCCTGTTACTTCCTCAAGCTTTTCTTTAACTATTTTATACTCTTCGACAAGGTAAGTATTAGCTGCTTCCAGTGCCCTGTTCTGAGGATGTGTAAATACTATAACCGAACATTTGCCCTTCCATTTTTGGCTCATATCTTTGAGAGTATCACAAGGTGTTGAAAAAATAACAGCCTCAAGGTCATCATATGTTCCGCTGCACTCCAATTCCATGACAGCCTGCATGATTGAACAGGCGAACGGTGCAAGATATGTTCTGGCATTGGATATTTGCGTAGTTCCTCCCCAGATTCCCATTGGTAATCTTCCTGTGGCGTATACAAGCTCTTCCGGAGCATACAAGGGCATTATTCCTATTGCACCCTTACCGGTTTCATTTTTAAAATCATCCATAGCCTTTTTCGGATTAGAAGCTATGTCCTTTAATTGTTTTAATATTTCTTCTGTTCTGTTCATGGTCTCTCCTCCTTCTCAATCAGTCTCAATCAGTTCTGAGCAGCTATGCGCTCTTCCATAATTTCTCCAAGTGCCTGAACGCGTGTATCATACTGTGCAGGTGAGAAATTTCTCGGATCGGTCTGGTCTCCGTCAAAGAATACGAAAGGTGTTCCTGTTTTCTCGCTTACAGCTTCAGCTATTTCAGGACTGTTTATGAATATCATAAGCTTGCAGCTTCTATTTGTATGATATATAACGCCATCGCACTGTCCATTTATAACTATGTCGGAGAGAACCTTGACTCTGTTTTCGAAGTTTGTATTTATGTATTGTCTTGAATAAGCCTCGGCCATTGAATATAATGTTTCATCATCAGCATCAAAGTCAAATGCCCAAAGGTCAGGATATGTAGAACCTATCATAATTGTTCCTTGGTTCTTAAGCGACTTAAGTGTATGTCCAAGGTAAGGCCAAACAGCAATGCCTTCCCACGCAATACGAGTTTTTTCATTTCCCTTATAGGCTGTTTCTCCGTTTCTCTGTTTTTCCTGGAGCTCTTCAAGCAGCTTATTGAATGTTATCTCTGCACAAGGATAAGCTCTGGCACAAACAATAAGTGCCATATAGTTGAAGAAGTCAAAACCGCTTAACGGTGAAGGCTTATAATTTGCCATGTTTGCTACCGTTTTCCATGCTCTTCCCGAACGCACTGTTTGATGTCTTGCCTCTCTGAATTTATCATAATCAAAAGGTCTTCCGCAAATAACCTCTATCTGAGATATGGCATTTCTGAACTGGTCAGCGATGTAAGCCTTATTATGCTTTGCCACAGGCATTGTATGATTAAAAGGAACATCAATAATGATGCATGGAATGTCAAGCTCTTTGGCAAGATTTTCGTACCATTTATTAAGTGTATTGCAGATATTGTTGCAGAATATTACGAAATCGGGAAGCGGAAGTCTGTCACCGGGACAGTTCTTAAGGGCTTCAGGTGTAATTCCTGTCTCTGCTTCTTCCTTAAGAAGCTCCATATACGCCAGATTAATACGGGAATATGAGCAGTTATCTATCGAATATCCGCTTCTCTCCGCAACTTCAATCATATCCAGCGCTCCATGCTTTGCTCCGATACCAGCGGCATGGTTCTCAGGATATACCAAAGCCATATCCATGGCTACGCACATCTCCGGCGGCGCGATAGAAGATGACCAGCCAACCGGCCTGCCCTCTCTCTTAGCCTGCCACGCCTGGTCTATCATCATTTTTTGATAATATCCCAAAAGTTCCTTAGCTTTTTTGCCTTTTGTTTCTAACATGCTTATACCCTCTTTCTCCTTATTATATTTTTTTGAATTACCATAAATTGATTATCAC
>JAJQDF010000055.1 GCA_021202325.1 Clostridiales bacterium
TAATTTTCAGCAGTAGGAAAATCTATGATCAAGAAGTATGTTTATATGTTCAATGAGGGAAATGCGTCCATGAGAAACCTTTTGGGCGGCAAGGGCGCAAACCTCGCAGAAATGACAGTTATGGGACTTCCTATTCCCCAGGGCTTTACTGTATCAACAGAGGCCTGCACGGAATACAATGAGGGCGGAAAGGTTCTCTCTGAGGATATAGTTTCCCAGATTGAGGAAGCACTCAAAAAACTTGAGTCAATCGCAGGAAAGACACTTGGAGATAACGAAAATCCTCTCCTTGTTTCAGTTCGTTCAGGTGCCAGAGCATCAATGCCCGGTATGATGGACACAGTTCTTAACCTTGGTCTTAACGACGTATCTGTTGAAGGTCTGGCTAAGGCTACAGAGAATCCCAGATTTGCTTATGACTCATACAGAAGATTTATAATGATGTTCGCTGACGTTGTTATCGGCGTATCAAAATCAAAATTCGAGAGAAGACTCGACGAGTACAAAGAAAAGGTCGGAGCTAAATATGACACAGACCTTTCAGCTGAGAACCTCAAAGAGGTTGTAGAGCTTTTCAAACAGATTTATCTTGATGACCAGGGCAAAGAGTTCCCTCAGGATCCTAAGGAACAGCTCTTTGAGGCTGTTAAAGCTGTATTCCGTTCATGGGACAACCCCAGAGCATTCGCATACAGAAGAATGAACGACATCCCTTACAGCTGGGGAACAGCCGTTAACGTTCAGATGATGGTATTCGGAAACATGGGCGAGACATCCGGTACAGGTGTTGCCTTTACAAGAAATGCCGCAACAGGCGAAAAGATGATTTTCGGCGAATACCTTATTAATGCACAGGGCGAGGACGTTGTTGCCGGTGTTCGTACACCGAAGCCCATCGCTACTCTTGAGCAGGATATGCCCGAAGTATACGTTCAGTTCATGGATATTGCCAATAAGCTTGAAAACCATTATAAAGATATGCAGGACATGGAGTTCACAATTGAGAAGGGTAAGCTTTACTTCCTTCAGACAAGAAACGGAAAGAGAACAGCTAATGCCGCTCTTAAGATTGCCGTTGACATGGTAGACGAAGGCCTCCTTACTCCCGATGAGGCTATTATGAGAGTTGAGCCCAAACAGCTTGACCAGCTCCTTCATCCCGCATTTGACCAGGCTGCTCTTAAGGCTGCTAAACCCCTTGGAAAGGGACTTCCCGCATCACCCGGAGCAGGCGCAGGCAAGGCTTACTTCACAGCTGAGGATGCAAAGGCAGCTGCTGAAGCAGGCGAAAGAGTAGTTCTCGTTAGACTTGAGACATCACCCGAGGACATCGAGGGTATGGCTGTTGCAGAAGGTATCCTCACAGTTCGCGGCGGTATGACAAGCCATGCAGCCGTTGTTGCCAGAGGTATGGGACGCTGCTGCGTATCCGGCTGTGAAGCTATCAAGATGAACGAGGAAGCTAAGGAATTCACTCTCGGCGGAGTAACATTCAAAGAGGGAGACTATATCAGCATTGACGGTTCAACCGGAAACATCTACGGCGAGGATATCCCCACAGTAGAGCCTGAAATTTCAGGAAACTTTGCTAAGTTCATGTCTTGGGCCGATGCAAGAAGAGACCTTAAGGTTAGAACAAATGCCGACACACCTCACGATGCAGCTACAGCCATCAGCTATGGTGCAGAGGGTATCGGACTTACACGTACAGAGCATATGTTCTTCGAGGAAAACAGAATCCTTAAGTTCAGAAAGATGATACTTTCCGACAGCGTTGAGGAAAGAGAAGAAGCTCTTGCTGGAATTATGCCTTATCAGAAAGAGGACTTCATTGGAATCTACAGAGAGATGCAGGAAAGACCGGTTACAATCCGTCTCCTTGATCCTCCTCTCCATGAGTTCCTTCCTACAACAGAAGAGGAATTTGAGATCCTTGCAAAAGAAATGAACAAGACTGTTGAAGAGCTTAAGATTAAAGCTAGAGGACTTCACGAGCTCAACCCCATGATGGGACACAGAGGATGCCGTCTTGCTGTTACATATCCTGAAATCGCTAGAATGCAGGCAAGAGCAATCATCGAGGCTGCTATCGAGGTAAACAACGAGCTTAATATCAATATTGTTCCCGAAATCATGATCCCTCTTGTAGGCGAGGCTAAGGAATTCAAGTTCGTTAAGGAGATTGTTGACGAGACAGCTAAAGCAGTTATGGCCGAAAAAGGCGCCGAGCTTAAATATCTTGTTGGTACTATGATTGAGATTCCCAGAGCTGCCCTTACAGCAGATAAGATTGCTGAGGATGCAGAGTTCTTCTCATTCGGTACAAACGACCTTACACAGATGACATACGGCCTTTCAAGAGATGACGCAGGTAAGATATTGACAGACTATGTTGATAAGCTTATATATGAAGGCGATCCCACAGCTAAGATTGACCGTGAAGGCGTTGGCCAGCTCATGAAGATTGCCGTTGAAAAAGGAAAGGCAGTTCGTCCTGACCTCCATCTCGGTATCTGCGGAGAGCACGGCGGAGATCCTTCATCTGTTGAGTTCTGCCATATGATCGGTCTTGACTATGTATCATGCTCACCTTTCCGTGTGCCCATCGCAAGACTTGCAGCAGCACAGGCAGCAATTACATATCCCAGAAAGTAATATTAAATATTTAGAGTCCTGCCGATTGCGGCGCTTGGCTTGAGAAAAGATTTATCCCCTCTATCAAGCCAAGCTGCCCCTTTGGCGGGGCTTATTTTTATAGCAGAACCGAAAAAATTAGGCAATTGCCCAATTATATGTGAATTTTCTATTGCGAATTGTTGTTGTTAGGGGTAAGATGTTTTGGTATAATATTGATGCCGGCCTGAGCAAAAACTCAATTACTTGCAAACTTCTGCGATTTGATATATAAAAGATGTATTATATGAACAGAAATATTGATATTTTGGAACAAATACTTATGCATTGCAGGGATGTATGTTCAGATGTTTCAAACTTCGGCGATTCGGAAGAAGCATTTTTAAATAATCTTGCATACTGGAGGTCGGTATTTTTTTCGCTTTTCATGATAGGCGAGCAGGCATACAGCCTTACTGATTGCTATGTAGCCCTTACTTCAAAGGAAATGAACTGGAAAGCTATAAAGGGCTTAAGAAATTTGATAGTGCATGATTACGGCAATGTAAGGCAGGATGCTATTTGGAAAACTATAAAGGAAGATATTCCTGTTCTGACGGAGTTCTGCGAGAGAAAGATAAACGAGGCTGACAGCATTATGCGGGCGGCAAAGAATATGCCGACGATGACTTTATAGATTAAACATTACGATGATGCAAACGAGCAATAGAAGAGAGGATAAATTATAATGGAACTGTTTTCGATAATATTTGGTAAGATGGAAATACTTGTTGTATATATCATCATGGGAATAATAGCCGTAAAATCCGGGCTGTTCGACAAAGACACACTGAACCATTTTTCAAAATATGTGCTTAAGATGGCTCTGCCCATAATGATATTTACAAACTGTACATATAGGATATCGGCTGACGAACTGCCGTATGTAGGCGCTGTTTTAGTTGTAATGGTGGTAATGTACATAATTATACAGATTGTCACCAGCTTTACAATTAAGAAATTTGGGCTGAAAGGGGAAAAAAGCAAGCTGTATCGTGCATTGTCAACCTTCGGAAACGATGCATTTATAGGTTTTCCCATTATATTGGCCGCATATCCCGAAACCGGAATATTCTATGTTTCACTGTTTACAGTGGTGGACTTGGCATTGCTTTGGACATGGGGCATGAAGCTTACTACGCCGGAAGAAAAGTTTGAAAAAGTCGGTATTGCCGCCACATTGAAAAGATTTTTAAATCCGGCTTTTATAGCAGTAGTGCTTGGAATTATAAGAATGATTACCGACTTTCCTCTTCCGGAGGTTGTTGATACTGCCCTTACGAATGTGGGCGCAACGGCATCTCCGGTATCGATGATATATATAGGCGGCATTCTTTGCTTTTCCGATTTGAAGCAGTATTTAAAACGTACGGAATACTATCTTGTTGTTCTTGTGAAAATGATAATAATACCGATAGTATTGTTTGTACTTATGACAATATTTGGATTAAAATCCGAGATGGCGGCTTCGATGGCGCTTTTGGCAGGACTTCCGACGGTATTGACTCTTGTAATGATGACGGACAGCAATGGCTCAGACAAAGACTATATTTTGGGCGGAGTGCTTGTAACTACTATTGCTTCAATTGTAACAATGCCCTTTGTAAGCTTTGTTATCGGCAGAATGATGTAAATCAAAAATACTCCTATTAGACATGAAAGACTATTGATGTACTCTCTCAGTCTCCGCTCCTAATTAGTCTATAT
>JAJQDF010000183.1 GCA_021202325.1 Clostridiales bacterium
TATTAACCCCTTATATAAAATTTTATGAAAAGGCGGCCGGTGATGCACCGGCCGTTCTTTTCGTCTGTAAAATTACTATCTAATCATATTTTTTGAATATTTCCCTTCCAATTGCACAATATAATACCACAAAACAAAACGGAGGCGGCAGCATGGACGTTTTCATAAAGCCTGTGAAAAAGGCGCTCATAACAGGCCGAAAGGCAGTGCGCCTAAATGACATTGCCGAGGTATACTGTCAGGGAAATACTAACCTTAATATCGGTGACACCATTGTGTTCAATATTCCCGAAAACAGCAGTAAAAATGAATATCTCATATCGGTTGTGGACATAGTAAGAGCCATAGGACAGCGCCTGCCGGATGCCACAATAAATAATGTGGGAGAGATGGATACCATAATTGAGTATTCTCCCGAGGCGGCAAATGAAAGGCCGGTATATGATGCCTTTAAGATTGCCTTTGTGTGTGTTGTACTTTTCGGCGGAGCGATGACGGCCATAATGAGCTTCCATTCGGATGCGCAGATGCCGGTGATTTTTCAAAATATTTACCGGCTGTTTTTCGGCATAGAATCAACGAAACCCTACATTATATATATTCCATACAGCATTGGTCTTGCCGTGGGAATAATAGTGTTCTTCAACCACTTCGGCGGAAAGTATATTACAAAGGATCCCACACCCATAGAGGTGCAGATGACAACCTATGAGAAGGAAACCACCGACAGCGTTATAGATAATCTCAGCAGGGAGAAGCAAAATGATAATTCTTAAATATATCGTGCTTATATTATTCGGCATAGGCTCCGGAGTGGTCATAGCCGGCGGAGTGTTTGCCCTCATATCCACCATAGGCATTGTGCCGAGAATGGCCGAAAAAACCAAAACCGTGAAGCGGATACCGCTCTATGAGGATGCCATAACATTGGGCGGTATAGTGGGAACTCTTATGCTGTATATAAACTTTTCATTACCTATCGGGAAGATTGGGGCGGCGGTATTCGGACTATGCACCGGCGTTTTCTACGGCGAACTGGCGGTGTCGCTAGCCGAGGTGCTGAATGTATTTCCCATATTCATGCGGCGGTTCAGACTGAAAACAGGGCTATCGTATTTTATACCGGCAATGGCGCTGGGCAAGTGCTTCGGCTCATTGTTATACTTTCTCATAGAAGGATTTTATCATCTGCCATAGGTCGGTAGGAGGTTATAGGAGGAACAATATGGACAGCAGTCAATATAAAAAGCAGTACGAAAAGCAGAAGGAATACGACAAAATGGTAAAAATGGCTTCTCCCAACAGCCCGATATTCATGGACTGCGTGAAGGCCTTTGTTACCGGCGGCCTGATATGCGCCTTCGGACAGATACTCAAGAATTATTTTTCGTCTATGGGGCTATCCCAGGATGATACCGGGCTGGCAGTTTCGCTTATACTCATAGCCATAGCCGTGTTATTGACCGGCCTTGGCTGGTTCGGGAAAATAGGCAAGTTCTGCGGAGCGGGTACGGTAGTGCCTATTACCGGTTTTGCCAACTCTGTGGCTTCTCCGGCTATAGAGTTTAAAAAGGAGGGCTGGGTTTTCGGTCTCGGCGCAAAAATGTTCCAGGTGGCCGATCCGGTAATTGTCTACGGCACAACGACATCTGTCGCTGTCGGAATAATATACTACATTGTTGGGTTGGTGAGATAATGGCAAAGAGAATAGGAAAGCATACGGCGGTTCTGGACAAGCCCATATATATAATTTCTGCGGCATCCACCGCCGGAAAGAAGGAAGGGGAGGGGCCGCTGGGAAAGCTGTTCGACAATGTATTCCAAGACGATATGTACGGTGAAAAATCATGGGAAATGGCCGAAAGCAAAATAGTGAAGGATAATTTTTCGCTGGCGCTCAAAAAGGCCGGACTGGAAGAAACCGACCTTTGTATTTCCGGCGACCTGCTTAATCAGGACAGTGCCTCCACATTCGGCATAAGGGATATGAATATACCGTTTTTGGGCATATACGGCGCCTGCTCCACATTCGGCGAGGCCTTGGGACTGGGTTCGGCGCTGGTTGACGGCGGTTTTGCTGAAACTGTTCTTGCCGGGGCTTCATCTCATTTCTGCGCCGCAGAAAAGCAGTACCGTGCGCCCTTGGGCATGGGCAATCAGCGGCCGCAGACAACTACATGGACAGTTACCGGCGACGGCGCCGTTATTCTAAGCAGCAGAAAAAAGATAGGTGCGCCTATAATTACAGAGGTTCTGACCGGCGAGGCTGTAGATATGGGCGTAAAGGATGCCAACAACATGGGAGCGGCTATGGCGCCCGCTGCCGCAGAGCTTATGACGGCATATTTCAGGGAGACAGGTAGAGAACCTAACTATTTTGATGTAATCGCCACAGGAGACTTGGGCTATGTGGGCAAGACACTGCTTATAGAGCTTTTGGCCGCAGAGGGCTATTATCTGGGCAACAATTACACCGACTGCGGTATAGAGATATTCGACAAGGATTCTCAGGACACCCATAGCGGTGGAAGCGGCTGTGCCTGCTCGGCATTGGTGTTTACAGCCATGTTTTATAAAAAGCTGTGCGAGGGTAAAATAAAGAGAATGTTATTTATGCCGACCGGCGCGCTTATGAGTCCGACCACAAGTCAGCAGGGCGAGAGCATACCGTCAATTGCCCACGGCGTAGTAATAGAAAGCAGGTGACAATATGGACTTATTCAAGGATATATTCAGTGCCTTTTGGGTGGGCGGCGTGATATGCGTAATAGGACAGATATTGATAGATAAGACAAAGCTTCAGCCCGGCAGAATACTTGTGCTGTATGTTTGTCTTGGCTGTATACTGGGCGCAGTGGGAATATATAAGCCCATAGTGGACTATGCCGGGGCAGGTGCGACCGTTCCGCTGACGGGCTTCGGCTACAATTTGGCCAAAGGCGTTATGGAGGAGATAGATTCATCGGGATTTTTGGGAATATTCACAGGAGGGCTGAAGGCGGCCGCCGGAGGAATTTCCGGAGCTGTGGTGTTTTCTTGGCTCGCCGCAGTGATATTCGAGCCGAAGGGCAAATGAAAAAACAGAGCCGGAATAAATCCGGCTCTGCAGCCTTAAAAGTCTTATTATAACTAAATTCCGGCAGCAGCCGTAATATCATATCAAATAACCAAACAATTCTTAACCTAATGTCTGTAAGAAATAACCAAATGCTGTAGAGATCCATGTACCTACTACGTCTCCGAAGAAACCGAGAAGGATACCAAAACCAATCCAGTTTGTGTTGTACGCAGCAGCTATAGCAGGAGCTGATGATGTACCACCAAAGTTAGCCATGAAGCCAACTGATGCTGTGAATGCATCCAAATGGAAGATTTTGCAGAGGATGAGCCATACAACATAGAGAATAGCAACAGCGATGATAGCAAGAAGTATGAACCAAGGAGCATCTGTACATGTTGTAAGGTCTGAGTAAGACATAGCAACACAGAGGCTGAGGTAAAGGAATACGTTTGCTACATTTGTTGCACCCTTTGACCAGTGCAGAGGTGTTAATCCAAGAGCTATACCAAGAAGTGAGCCGAGGACAACACGCCAACCTGTGTTATTAAGGATTGAAGGCATAATACCCATTGAAAGTATCCAGTTGATAACAGCTGTACCTGTTAAAGCAATAGCGAAAAGCTTTGTATAGTCAAGCATTGAAGGAGCATCCTTCATCTCGGGATGAGATTCCATTGATGCATTGATTTTAACAGCGATAGCATCGATACCTTCTGTTGAAGCTTTGAAGTACTTGTTCCATTTGTCCTGTCTGGGAATGATAGCCATAGCAACAGCAAGAACGATTGTGAAACCAACTGTATCCATAACAGCAGCATAAGCGAAGTCTGTACCTTCTACGCCGAAGATAGCAGCAACAGCTCTCATGTTGATTGTTTCACCGATCCATGAACCGGAAACGGCTGCAACTGATCCCCAACCCATTTCAGGAAGATGGCTCTTGAGTAAGAAGTAAGCTACTCCAAGACCAACAAGAACACCGATTGTGGTGCAGAAGAATGAAAGAATCATTCGGGGTCCAAGCTTAATAAGGTCTCTTACGTCACATGTAAGCATGAACATAATAAGCATCATGGGAAGGAATGTTGTGTACATCATATCCTGAGCTGCGATAACGCCGTCAGCATTGGGATCGAATACATGAAGTGTTGCACAAGCAGCAACAGCAATCATAAGCCAGAGCATTCCGGGGATGTACTTGAATACCTTTGAATCAGGGTATTTCTTTTCAAGTCCAAAAATAACTAACATTAAACAAAGAAGAAGGGCCCAAAAGCCTTCTACTGATGTGATAAGATTCATATAAAAAACCCCTTATA
>JAJQDF010000280.1 GCA_021202325.1 Clostridiales bacterium
AATCCTGACAACCGGAAAAAGAGGCGCTCAGGCAGAGAAGCTTTTTGACGGCGAAAAAATAAAGGAAATGAGAGATGCGGCCATAGAGGTGCCCATAGCCGATGCTGTGGCAAAATACGCCATGGATGTAATAATAAAGAGCCATCCCGAGTTGGATAAGAGCCCCGATGCGGTCAAGAAATATGTCCGCTACGGTTCCAGCCCAAGAGGCGCCCAGGCCATAATAAGAACCGCAAGAATAAATGCCCTTTCCAAGGGACGCTACAATGTATCTTATGACGATATCAAGGATGTGGCCTACGATGTGCTGAGGCATAGGATATTCCTTAATTTTGAGGCTCTTTCCGACGGTGTTAAGGTGGAAAATATAATAGATGAACTGCTTAAAGAGGAAGTATAAGTATGCTTAAGGATATACTTACAAATGAATATCTGTCCAGGCTTGAAACATTGGACATGGAAGTGAAAAAGCGGCTGTCCTCTGCGCCTTCCGCCGGAGTAAGGAAGTCTTCGGCAAAGGGTTCGTCATTGGAATTTTCGGATTTCAGGGAATATACCCCGGGAGACGACCTGCGCCGAGTGGATTGGAACGGCTATGCCCGTTTCGGCAGACTTTATACAAAGCTGTTCAATGAGGAAAGGCAGGCTGCGTTAAACATAATACTGGACGGAAGCGCATCCATGCGGTTTTATCCGGAAAAATGGGAATATGCCAAGGCTTTTTCGGCATCGCTGGCCTATATTGCCCTCAATAATGCAGACCTTGTGAACATTTTCACGGCAGATGGCGGAAAGACGGACAAGTGCAGGGTGCTTTCGGCAAAGCAGGCCTTTCCCAAGGCCGCCGCTTTTCTGGAAAATGAGAGAGAGGGCGGCAGAACTGAGCTGAATAAGTCGGTTAAAACCCTTGCCGGCGAAAGGCTGGGGGAGGGTATAACATTTATAATATCCGATTTCTTCTCTGAGAACGGCTATGATTCGGCGGTGAAGCTGTTGAGAAGCAAAAAGCAGTCGGTTAATTTGGTGCAGATACTGGACAAAAGGGAGATAAGCCCCGATGAAAAGGGCAATGTAAGGCTCATAGACAGCGAAACCGACGGAACACGGGAGCTGGAGCTTACACCGGAGCTGCTTAATAAATACAACAAAGCGCTGGAGGGCTTCCGAAACGAAATGAGGGAGTTCTGCATAAAAAACGAGGCAGGGTTCTATGCCTTCGATGACGGCGAGCCGCTGTTAAGGTGTATCGGCGAGGTGCTTATGTAATACAATTGATACAAGAATGAAATTCCGGTATTAAAAATGCCGGGATTATTTTTTGCTCATCAGTTTAATTGAAACTTAGGTTTTATGTATCTTAACAAAAAACTTGGGGTTAACTTTAATGACATATATTGCGCTTTGCATAATTTTAACATATAATTAAAGCGATGCGTAAGCAGTACAAAATTAAAGGAGAATAAAAAAGATGAGAAAAAGAAAGGGCATTCTTTCCATGCTTTTGGCCGCAGTAATGCTTGTTTCAGTGATGGGCGTTAACGCTTTCGCTGCTGACGGCGTATCTGTAATAGTTCAGAAGGCGGCGGAAGGAGAGTACACAGCGGTTGAGTTTACTGACGACAGCGGGGCTCCGTTTATTGACGAAAACGACTGCACACTTATTCCGCTTCGTGCGGCTGCAGAGGCCATGGAACTTGAGGTAGAGTGGGAGGACGCAACAAAGACAGCCACATTTATCTCAAAGGATGAGAATACAGAAAAGCAGGTAGCTTTCACTGTAGGCTCAGAAAAATTTACATGCACAACAATTGAAAACGACGAAACGGTTGTTGTTGAAAGCGACATGGATACGGAGCCGGTTATAAAGGACAGCCGTATTTATGCGCCTATCCGTTACCTTGCCGAGACATTGGGCTTTTATGTAGGCTGGGACGGAGAGAGCAATTCAGTAACAATTTCAGTGGACGAGCCCGAGGCTGATTATTCCAATGCAAAGCCGCTTCTTCTCCAAGGAGCCATGGACATCGAAATGCAGGATATGGCTGCAGCACTTGAAGATGCCGAGACAGTAGACATTGACAACTATCATTTTGTAAGAGGAACAATTAACGGCTATCCCGTAGTTGTATCCCGTACAGAGCAGAGACTTGCCAATGCGGCCGCAGTTACTGCCCTTGCAATGGAATATTTTGATCCCATCGCAGTTATAAATCAGGGAACATCAGGCGGACACGATCCCGAGCTTCACACATTTGATATAGTCATCGGTGAAAAGAGCGTACCTTCATCAGCATGGGTATCTGAAGCTTCCGCAGAGGGCGAAGGTGTTGACTATACAGCCATCGAGATGAACGGCGTTTATGCATATGATAAGGAAGAGGGAACCTTTGTAAAACAGACTTCCTATGCAGCAGACGAAACCCTTGTTAAAATAGCACAGAGCGTTGCCGATACATATACACAGGGCAACGTTGTAACAGGAACAATATCATCCAGTGACGAATGGAACAACCAGGTTGACAGAATGTTATTCCTCCACGAGCTCAACGGCTCATCGGTAGAGGAAATGGAAACAAACGCTGTAGCACAGATGTGCAAGACCTATGACGTTCCTTTCCTTGGAATCCGTATTCTTTCAAACACAGGTATTTACGGCGAGAGCTTCAATGCTGCTACAGGTCCTGTCTGCCAGGAATTTGTTCTTACCGTAGCAGAAACATATATTGACGAGGTTCTTAAGGCCGCTGATCCAGTAAAGGCTTCCGCACCCATAACTGTTGACTATGACAGCGAGAACCGTCCTATCCTTCTCCAGGGAGCCATGGACATCGAAATGCAGGATATGGCAGATGCCCTTGAGGACAAAAAAGAAATAACAATTGGAAACTATTATTTTGTAACAGGAACACTTGATGGCTATCCCGTAGTTGTATCCCGTACAGAGCAGGGCATTGCCAATGCCGGAGCGGTTACAGCCCTTGCCATTAAGTATTTCAACCCCATAGCCGTTATTAATCAGGGAACATCGGGCGGACACGATCCCGAGCTTCATACATTTGATATAGTCATCGGCGAATACAGTGTGCCTTCATCGGCTTGGAAATCAATTGCTTCCGCAGAGGGCGAGGGTGTTGACTACACAGCAATCGAAATGAACGGCGTATATGCATACGATAAGGAAGAGGGAGAATTCGTAAAGGCTGTTAAATACCCCGGCGATGAAGGCCTTATTGCCGCAGCTGAGGCTGTAATTGATACATATACAGAGGGCAATGTTGTTAAGGGAACAATATCATCCAGCGACGAGTGGAACAACCAGGTTGACAGAATGTTACTCCTCCACGAGCTCAATGGTTCATCCGTAGAGGAAATGGAAACCAACGCTGTTGCTCAGATATGCAAGACCTATGATATTCCTTTCCTTGGAATCCGTATCCTTTCAAACACAGGAATTTACGGTGAAAGCTTCAATCCTGCTACAGGTTCTGCCTGCCAGGAATATGTGCTTAACGTAGCAAGAAACTATATTGAAACAAATCTGAAGTAATACATAAAATAAAATCCCCAGAGCCTAGATTCCGGGGATTATTTTTATCTAATTATATTTATTTACGGCTCCACATAGCTTACCACATCTGAGGCATCATTCCTGACAGAAGCACCGGTTACACCGTCTATGGAAGTGTCGATTGAAGTATCTTCATATCCAATGAGCAAAACGGATACTACGGAATAATCTTCAGGAATGTCAAGAAGCTCCTTATAGGCTTCTTTATCATCACCGTTTAAGACCATGGTCGGTGAAGATATAATTTTTGCTCCGTAGCCGAGAAGCTTTGCTTCAATAAACATACTCTGTGTTGCAAGACCTGCATCCAGCTCCGAGCCTTCCGCACAGGAAACGATTATGGCAAGGGGTGCATCGGCAATTCCTGCCTTTTGAACCGAAATGGCGTCTTCAGACTGCCCGCTGGAAGCGGCAGTAGGCATTCCTGCTGACATACTGTCGGCTATTTGCTGCAACAGCTCAGAATTGGTCACTGCGGTGAAATGCCACGGCTGCCCGTTCATGGCGCTGGTTGTATTTATACCTGCCGCAAGAATCTGGTTAATATCAGCCTCGTCAACAGCATCCTCGGTGAAATACTGCGTTGTTTTATATTCGGTCAGTATCTCTGCTGCATCTGTATAGACAGTCGCCAAAACTTCTCCTTCTGTATCATCTGATTCTTCTGCGGTACTGGAACTGCTGCTGCAGCCGGCCATGAGGCTTACGGTTATAATAGCTGTAAGTAAAAGACATAATTTGTGTTTCATATTTGTAGCTCCTTTCTGTGTTGGTTGACCTGTGAAGCAGGCATGTAT
>JAJQDF010000033.1 GCA_021202325.1 Clostridiales bacterium
GGCTGATGATACTTGGCTGGAGACGGCCCGGGAAAGTAAGTGGCTGCCGGGATTTTGACTTTAAAATTGAGTCGAAAATATTTTAAAGACTCTGTCAGGGAGTTTTGTGGCCCGATGGTCAAGCGGTTAAGACACGGCCCTTTCACGGCTGTAACCCGGGTTCGATTCCCGGTCGGGTCACCATAAAATTTTTGCTTGACATCATATGGGTTTTATGTTAAACTACAATAGTTCTGTGGCGCAGTAGCCAAGTGGTAAGGCACCGGTCTGCAACACCGTTATCCACCGGTTCAAATCCGGTCTGCGCCTCTCAAGCTCCGATTTTTCGGAGCTTTTTTTGTGCCTAAGAAATAGAGTCGAACGAAGGTAATGAAAAAATCGATTTGGCAGTTGTTTACAACGCATGAGATTCTTAAATTACGTGAGACGGAAATGATTTCATGTAAAAAACAAACATGAAATCTTAACTTATAATAAAACGCAGGCTGAGTATTTAACCTGCGTTTTATTATTTTACAAAATATTTAATTATACTTAAAGCTCAACTATTCCCTTTGTTGTCAGCCTGATTGCAGGAATTACCGTCAGAGATACAAAGCCCAATGTCATGAATGGATCAATGTCAGAATTTACGCCAAGGTCTGCGGCAATACTGTGCAGCACATCCATTTCGGCGGCCGCTTCTTCTATGGGGCTGTCGCACATAAGGCCGGCCAGCGGCAGAGCCAAACTGCCTATAACTTTTCCATCGAGGGCTATGGCGATACCGCCGTTGTTGGCACGTACACAGTTAGCCGCAGCAGCCATATCGACCGCATTTTTGCCGGCAACAATAAGGTTGTGGTTGTCGTGGGATATGCTTGTTGCTATGGCGCCTTTTTTCAAGCCGTAGCCCGAAAGATAGCATTTTCCGATATGTCCTGTCCCTTTGTGTCTTTCCGCAACGGCCAGCATAGTGCAGTCCGATACGTCGGAGGTTACTATTTTTTCGGTAGTAATCTGCTCGTTATGCAGGCCGATTACCTTGTATTCATCCTGCTTTTCAATTTCAAAATCCGCCGGCACTAGCTCCTTTATGTTGAAGGTATGCTTTATCCTCAGCATAAGCTTTTTATCAACCTTTGGATGCTCAAATGGCACAAGTCCGGTTTCACTGTTGTATATTTCCGAACCACATTTATAAACCGAAAGTATGTTGAGCGAGCGAATGTCGTCAACAACGGAGAAATTGGCTTTGTAGCCTATGCCTATGGCGCCGACATCGGGAATCCTGAAATGCTTGGCCGTGTTTATGGTTGCTGTCTTTATGGCAAGTATGGGGTTTGCACCCAAAGAAACGGCCTTTTTAACTATGTAGTCCATGTGCCCCTGCTTCAAAATATCGCCGGGGTGCTTGTCATCGGTGCATGTCATACAGCGGAAATGATATTTTTCATCGAAAAGCTTGATAAGAGCTTCGACATTTTTGGCGGCAGTGCCTTCCCTTATGGCTATCCACATGCCTTTTCTCAGTTTTTCCAATGCCTCATCAAGGGTTGTACATTCGTGATCCGATGTTATTCCGGCGGTTATATATGCGTTGAGTTCCTTTCCCAAAACGCCGGGTGCATGACCGTCAACCTTTTTGCCGTATGCCAGTGTGGATTCTATTTTTTCCAAAAGCTCATAATCCTTGTTAAGTACGCCGGGGCAATTCATAACCTCGCCCAAACCGAGAACCCTTTCTTCACGGAGATATGGCACAAGCTCATGATGGGTGAGTACGGCGCCGTTTTCCTCTCCGTCCACCGCAGGAACGCAGGAGGGCAGCATTATAAATACATCCAGCGGCAGACCTGCCGTACTTTGAAGCATATAGTCTATTCCGTCTGTGCCGATGACGTTGGCTATTTCGTGAGGATCGGCAACAACCGCAGTTGTTCCGTGGGGAATAACTGCCTTGGTAAATTCGTAGGGCGAAACAATTGACGATTCCAGATGTATATGGGCATCGATAAACGATGGAATTACTGTTTTGCCGCTCAGGTCAATTTCCCTTTCTCCAATATAGTCGCCTATTCCGACAAAATATCCGTCCTTTATGGCGATGTCTCCGTCAAGCAGTTCGTTGGTGAATACGTTTACATATTTTGCATTTCTCAGCACTATATCGGCCTTTTGGTAGCCGAGAGCGGAGTTTATTCTATCCTTCATAACAAGCCCTTCCTTTGGTGCAATTAATGCTTAAGCATTGTTTTTATAATTATACACTTTTGAACGGCAGATGTCATTCTATTTTATTGTTAATTTTTAAAAAGTTTACAATAATCTATGGCTAGGGTTTTGACAATGATATATGGAGAGGCTATAATTATATTATAAATGAATGGGGGAGTATTAATGGCAAAAGTTACCTATTTGTATCACAGCGGATTTATGGTTGAGACAGAAAACAATTGTCTCATTTTTGATTATTACACCAACGGCGGAAAGTATAAAAATATTGATACTTCGGCATTTAAGGATAAAAACGTGTTCGTATTCGTTTCCCATTTTCATCAGGACCACTATGACAGGGAAATATTTAAATGGAAGGATATGAATGTAAAATATATTTTATCAAAGGACTGCAGATATGACAAAAGCCTTGAAAATGTTACTTCTGTGAGCGCCAATAAGGGCTATGTAATAGACGGTTTGGCCGTTGAAACCCTCAAGTCTACCGACGAGGGCGTGGCCTTTGTTGTCCATGCAGACGGGCTTACGATATATCACGCCGGCGACCTCAACTGGTGGCACTGGAACGGCGAGAGCGATGCTTTCAACAACATGATAAAGAAGCAGTATACATCGGAAATTGATAAAATAAAGGGAGTCAGCATAGACATCGGCTTTGTGCCCGTTGACACAAGATTAGAGGATAAATATATTCTGGCCATTGATTACCTTATGAGAATTGCCGATGTAAAGCACATTTTTCCTATGCACTTCTGGGGCGACTACAGAATATTTGATTTCTTAAATAAGGATGAACGTACAGAAGAATACAGAGATAAAATAGTGAAAATAGAAAGGCCGGGGCAGGTGTTCAAGCTGTGAACAAGGCCGAAATAAGGGAAAGGCTTACGGCGGCCTCCGAGGAGGACTACAGAGCTTTTCATATGAAGCTCCAGCCTTCAAAATCGGAAGTGCTCGGTGTTCGGGCAGGAACTCTAAGAAAGCTGGCAAAGGAAATTTCCAAGGACGGCTGGAAGGAATATGCTGAAAACGTTGAAGAACCGGATTACTACGAGGAAAAGCTTATTGCCGGAATGAGCATATTTTATGCCAAGGCAGACATTGACGAAAAAATAGAATATGCCGATAAAATAATTACATTCATAGACGGCTGGGCAGTCTGCGACGGAATATGCGCAACGATAAAGCTTGATGAAAACGAAAAGGACAGATTTTTTAGCTTTGCCGAGGAATGCGCTGCCTCCGGTGAAGAATTTAGAGCAAGGTTCGGAATTATATCAATTCGGCAATGCTTTATTGATGAAGAGCATATAGATGATATTTTGAATATTATCGACGGAATTGAATATGCCGGTTACTATGATAAAATGGGAGCGGCATGGCTGTTGGCAGACTGTATGGTGAAGCTGCCGGACAAAACCTATGAATATATGAAAAACAACAGCCTTGACGACTGGGTATATAATAAGAGTATAACAAAGATGAGGGAATCCTACAGAATAAGCCCGGAGATGAAGGCCGAGCTTAAGACAATGATGAGAAAACAGTAAGACAAGATGTTTTTTGTTGAAGGAGGTGTTTCTAATGCTGGAATATGAGCTTAAAAGAATGGTTAACAACGACATTGAATACTGCAAAACGGAGTGGGAGAACTATTCCTTCGACTACGAAAGAATGGGCAAGCTTTTCGAGAAAATGATGGTCAGATATACCGATATAATTGACGGCTTCGACAGAGGGCTTAATGTCATTTCCGGCTACGAAAAGAAAAATATGAGCGGAGACACCTACAGAGATAACCTAAAGATAATTATAAAACGGCTGGAGGCCTTCAGGGACAACGGCTACCAAAACGAGGGGCTCCACGAAGAGGATGACAGTATATTTAACATTACAAGATACGATATTGAGCAATTTAACGAGGTAAGAATGCTGTTCGACCATTTGGAAGACCTTAATAATAAGGATAAAGCCGAAATATCCGAAAAGCTGGACGAAATAGAAACCATATGCGGAAGCCTTGCCTCGCCTTCTGAAAAATGGAACCAATTGAGGCCCTATGTCATATGGCTCAGCGGAAAGAGCCTGCTTACGGCATCGCAGATATGGCCGCTTCTGATGTCTATAAAATAATAAGT
>JAJQDF010000018.1 GCA_021202325.1 Clostridiales bacterium
ATTAAGAGCTATATAAAATGATAATAAAAGGAGAGAAAAACAATGAAAATCAATACCGATTTACTGCACGCTCATCAGCTGCATGCACGTCTTACAGGTTCATATGAGCCCCAGGCTATGGCTCATGTCAGCCCTATATATCAGACAACAACTTATGTTTTGGAGGACTTTGATACAGCGGTTTATCTTAACCAGCACGTTGATGAGGGCTTCGTTTATACACGTTTCGGAAGCCCCAACTGCGATGAGCTTGAGAAAAAGATTGCCCATCTTGAACATGCAGAGGCTGCTCTTGCAGTAGCTTCCGGCCTTGGAGCAATATCCACAGCGGTTATGAGCATTGTTAAGGCAGGAGACCATGTTGTGTTCGGCGATGTTATATACGGATGCAGCTATGCGCTTTTTGCAAAGGTTCTTTCACAACTTGGAATTACATATACAAGAGTTGACACATCAAAGGCAGAAGAGGTAGAAAAGGCAATTCAGCCCAACACAACACTTGTTTATGTTGAGACACCGGCTAACCCCACACTTAAAATAAGCGATATCCAAGCAATTGCCGACATCGTTCATTCGCATAACGGTATTACTCTTATAGTTGATAGCACATTTGCTTCACCTTATCTTCAGAATCCCCTTGACCTTGGCGCAGACCTTGTTGTTCACAGCGCCACAAAATATCTTTGCGGACACGGTACTGTTACAGCTGGTGTAATCGCAGGAAGCAAGGCAAGAATCGACCGCTGCCGTATGCCTTATCTCCAGTGCTTCGGCGCAGTTCTTGATCCCTTTGCAGCATGGCAGCTCATGCAGGGCATGAAGACACTTGGCGTCAGAATGGAAAGACATTGCGAAAACGCCATGAAGGTTGCCCAGTTCCTTGAGGCACATCCTAAAATCGACAGAGTATACTATCCCGGACTTGAAAGCCATCCTACCCACGAGATTGCAAAGAAACAGATGCATAACGGCTTCGGCGGCATGATGAGTGCCGATATTAAGGGCGGAATGGATGCGGTAAGAATAGTTATGAATAACGTTAAGGTATTCAGCCTTGCCACAAGCCTTGGCAATGTTGATTCACTCATTCAGCACTCACCTTCAATGAGCCACTTCGACATGACTCCTGAAGAAAGATATGCTTCTGAGATATTCGACGGACAGGTTAGACTTTCTGTAGGTATTGAGGATGTTGACGACCTCATTGAGGATCTTGACCAAGCTCTTGCGCTTATTTGATATAACTAAAAATAAATTGTTTTGCGGCAGCTTTCGAGCTGCCGTATTTTTGTACATAAATATGTACAAATTAATTGCTGCGTAAGTATCTTTTTAGGATAATTTGTGATATAATGAAATAAAAAGAATAGCATGGAGGTGTTTCTATGAAATTGGTATTTTCAGGAGCTGCCCACGAGGTAACCGGAAGCTGTCACTATATTAATGTAGGCGGAAAGAATATTTTGCTGGACTGCGGTATGGAGCAGGGCAGGGATATTTATGAGAATCAGGACATTCCTGTTCTGCCCTCCGATGTGGACTATGTATTTTTGTCCCATGCCCATATTGACCATTCGGGATATCTTCCTTTGATATATAAAAACGGATTCAGAGGAAAAATATATACTACAACTGCCACGGCTGATCTTTGCAGCATAATGCTTCGAGACAGTGCTCACATTCAGGAATTTGAGGCAGAATGGCGCAACCGTAAGGCTAAGCGTTCCCTTGAAAAAATATATGAGCCCCTTTATACAATGAATGATGCCGAAGGGGCAATAGAATTGCTTGTGCCATGCAATTATGATGAAAGAATAACCATCTGCGATGGAGTGGACATAGAGTTTACGGACATAGGACATTTGCTGGGTTCATCAAGTATAAAGCTTTGGCTGACGGAGAACGGCGTGACAAAAACACTTGTTTTCTCCGGAGACATTGGAAACACCGACCAGCCGCTGATAGAAGATCCCAATTATACAGATGAGGCCGACTATGTAATAATGGAGTCTACATACGGAAACAGGTACCACGGCGAAAAGCCCGATTATTATACAGAACTGGCAAGGCTTATTCAGGAAACATTTGATAGAGGAGGAAACCTTGTAATTCCGGCCTTTGCCGTTGGCAGAACTCAGGAAATGCTTTATTTTATCAGAAAAATAAAGGAAGACAAAATGATAAAAGGCCACGATGGATTCAAAGTATATGTTGACAGTCCTTTGGCCGTTGAAGCAACAAGGGTTTTCAATAAGAATACACTGGCATTTTATGACGAGGAGGCTCTTGAGCTTATCCGCAAAGGGATTAATCCCATTGCGTTTGAAGGCTTGGAAACCTCTGTAACCAGTGAGGATTCCAAGGCTATAAATTTTGACAAGTCTCCGAAGGTAATAATATCGGCTTCGGGAATGTGTGAGGCCGGAAGAATACGCCATCATTTGAAGCATAACCTATGGCGTGAGGAATGTACAATACTTTTCGTAGGATATCAGGCCGAAGGAACATTGGGCAGAACGCTCATAGAAGGAACGGATTCAGTAAAGCTTTTCGGTGAAAAAATTGGCGTCAGAGCGCATATAGAAAAGCTGGACGGAGTCAGCGGACATGCCGATAAGCAGGGACTTATTAACTGGATGAACGGATTTAAGGTTAAGCCTAAAAGAGTATTTATTGTCCATGGTCAGGATGAGGTTACGGACGAGTTTGCCGCATACCTTAAGGATGAGTACGGCTATGATACCTTTGCACCGTACAGCGGAGCGGAGTTTGATATGCTCACCAATACTATATTAAGCCCCGGAATCCGAAAGGTTATCGAGCATCCTGAATATACATCAGCGCCTAAGTCCAAGGGAGCTGCCAAGGGCGAGGCTCTTTATAAAGATCTTGAGGCTGCATCGGCAAGACTCAAGACGGTTATTGCTCATAATAAGGGCGGAGCGAATGCGGATTTACAGAAGCTGCTTGACAGGATTAATGCGCTGTGTGATGAGTGGGACAGATAGAGCGCAGTGCGCTTAAGATTAATTAAACGATGCCGTCGGAAGTGAATTCCGGCGGCAATTTTTTGTTTTTTGTACATTCTAATTTTAGGCGATAGAAAAAACGTAGTTTTTTCACAAGTGTCCAGAGACGAAGTCTTTGGCGGAGTTTGAGGCAGAGCCTCAAGGTCTTAAACTTAAACATAACCAAATTTGATTTCTGTATTATATAATACTTTTGTTCATTCCTACGAAATTGAATTTCAGAATCAAAAATTTCTTTTAAAACCCTTGAAAAATTTTTAGGGGGGGTAAACTAAAGGTGGAACCTTATTACTACTGTATTAAAAATCTGTTAATTAATATAGTAGAAAAATATTAAAATTCACTTTTAGGGGGAATGAGAAAATGAGAAAGAAATTTTTATCACTGCTCATTGCGGCAGTGATGGTGCTGGCAATGGTGCCGGCGACAGCGTGGGCAGATGAAAAAGAGTTAGTTATAGCAAGCTTTGAAACGGGAAAACTTAATGAAGCTGTAGCAGAAAGCTTGGAGCAAGGTGTATCAGCATCAGAGATTACATCATTGACAGTAGAGTCCGGAATTTTAAATGCTGACGATTTCTATTATATGCGTGATAATATGCGAGCGCTTGTTGCTATTGATTTGGGTGGAACAACCTGCGTAGATAACAAAATTCCTGATGAAGCATTTATGTATTCTGATAATGCTGAACGTTTTGAGAGAGTTTTGGATGTATCAAAATTTGTTTTTCCAGAGGACATTACATATATAGGAACTTGTGCCTTTGATAAATGTGTAATAGGTGGCGATTTAATAATTCCTGACACTGTAGAAACAATTGGCAATAGTGCATTTGCCCAGTTAAGAATTGCCGATGATTCCTCTAGTTCAAGGACACTGACGTTAAGCGAAAATTTAGAGACGTTGAATCAGTATGCATTTGGATATTGTGATTACTCATTTACAGGAGATTTAGTTATTCCTGAAAGTGTAGAAACTATTAATAGTTGGGCGTTTTTATATGCAGGATTTGATGGAAGCTTAACGTTTGAAGGAAACAACTTTACTACGATTGGGGATTCTGCGTTTCAAGGCTGTGACTTTAAAGGTGGAATTATAATTTCCGAAGGAGTAACAGAAATTAAACATTCAGCTTTTAGAAATGACTTTGAAGCTGGATGGAGTGCAATAGTATTACCCAGCACAATAAGCACATTTGGCAATGATTGCTTTGCTAGAAAAATCACGACTGACATCGGTGTGATTTATTTTACAGATACAAATAATAAATATGAAGAATTAACGCCAAATACATATTATAATAATAGTAATACTGTAAAAGC
>JAJQDF010000019.1 GCA_021202325.1 Clostridiales bacterium
GTTTAAAAGAATCGGTAAATTAATGACAAGTTTTTTCACAGACGTCCCATAATTGAATATAATAAACTACCCTTCGGCCGCATAGAATTGTAAAACAGGCATACTGTGTGAGTCGGAGGGATTTTTAATGGATGATATAAATACAAAAATATTACAGCAGGGCTTCGGAGCAAGGCTTGTCAGCTCTTACCGCACAAGGACAGGGCTTGTGTGCAGAACCGACAGGGGATTGGCAGAGCTTAAAAAGACTTTTGCGGATGATGTCAGTCTGGAGATGGAATATGCCCTTAAGGAATATCTGCTCTCAAAGGGCTTTGAGGGCGTGGAGACGGCCTACAGAACAATGGAGGATATGCCCTGCTTCAGGCTGGACGATGCGGCATATATGCTCATAAAATACGTTCCGTCAAGGAGAATGGACTTTGAGGATATGTCGGATATGAGGGAAACTGCGGAAGCCCTTGCCCTTTTCCATAATGCGGCGGAGGGTTTTGCGGACGAAAGGATAAGATGCTCCGGCGGCTCTGTGGACGATTTTTTCGGAAAGAGAACTGCAGAATTTTCGAGAATACGCAAGAGAATAAAAACATTCGGGGATTACACCGCCGTGGATCTCATTGTCATTAAATATTTTGATTACTATATGGAAAGAATACATATGGCAAGCGAGCTTCTTAATAAGGCCGGCTACAGCGAAGTTTCAAGGCTGGCGGAGGAAAGCAGAAGCGTCTGCCACAATTCATTTAAAAACGACAACATAAGGAAATGCGAAAACGGGGATATTGTCGTTGCAGGACTTAGCGGATGTACGATTGATTTGAGCATAACCGATGTGGCGCATTTGATAAGGAGATACATTAAAAGCGATTTGGCCGACATAAAGGGCATAGAGGAAATTCTTGCAGGCTATTCCAAGCACAGAAATATTACGGACAGCGACAGGGACATAATTAGAGGTATGTTAATTTACCCATACAAATTTTTGAAGCTGTGCAACGAGCACTACAACAAACGCCGTGTATGCATATCCGAGGCGGCAGTGGAAAGATTTGAAAGCTGTGCCGCCGGACGTGAAAAAGAAACAAAAATTGCCATGTCTATATGAGAACACGCGAAAACCAGTTCGTGTTTTGGTTAAAAATTTCTAATTTTTGTTAGTGCAAGTATACAGAATTCATATTTTTAGTTGCTATTTTCACCGCAAACATATAAAATGATACTAGGGTTAATAGTTTATGAATATAATGTCCGCATTCGTATTCGTGAACTTAGCAAACTTACAAGCCTGCTTTTTAAGGCGCAGTATGTATTAAAAGTGAAGTTTAAGTTTATTTTTGCTTTACCCCTGATACTTTTGAGGTGAAAAAACATGAAAGAATATAACTTTGACGAAAATAAAAGTATGGGCGAAACCGTCAGAATAGACGACATAAAGCTTAAGCTCAATGAGATGGAGGAGCAGAACGGCTATGACGACGGCTACGATGATTACGAGGACTATGACGACTTCGGCGACACTGCCGATTTCGGAGATACCGCAGATTTTGGCGACACAACGGATTTTGGCGACACCGCCGAATATGATGACTATGATGAGCCACCGGTAAAGAAAAGAAATAAGGACGGCGGAAGGCCGGGAAGAAATGGCTCCGGCGGCGGCAGAACCATAATTTATGTAGTTGCCGCAGTTATACTGGTGATTGTGGTTGCTCTGGCGGTTATGTTTGCCATGAACAGCTCCACAAGCGGTAATGACACCGAAGAGGAAGAAGTGGATGCCGAATATTTCTACGGTGTTGTTGTTTCGGTCAGCGACAACAGATTTGAGATAATCGATACCGAGGACGGAACCACAGGCTTTTACACTCTGGACAGCAGTGTAAATATCACCAAGGAGGACGGCAGAAAGGCCGCCTACTCCACAATCACAAGGGGCGATATTATATATATCGGTATGGCAAATGAAACCGGCGATATAGTAAGCATTGAGTATACCGACGACGTATGGGAAAAGGAAAGTTTTGATAATATCGAAGTGGATACCGAAAAAATGACAATATCCAACGGCATTACGACCTACGAGTATGACAAGAACACGCTGTTTATATACAGCGGAGATTTCATAAGCGCAGAGGATTTGAGCAGTGAGGATGTCGTCACATTAAGCGGCGTGAAGGACACTGTTTGGACGGTAACAATAGAAAAATACCACGGCTTCATTAAGATTGAAAACGGCGACAAAATAGAAAATCTTGAAATTACCATTGACGGAGAAGCGGTTGAGTTTAAAGACAACATTGCCACCGTTTCAGCCGGAACCCATAAGCTTGGCATTTCCGGCTCGAATATAGACACCCTTTCCGTGGATATTCATATTTCAAACGGAGAAACCTATTCGGTGGATATGGCGGCAGTTCAGGAAAAAACCGGCGTGCTGACGCTCAAGGTCAATGTTGAGGACTGCATTGCCGTTGTGGACGGCAGACAGGTGGATGTGGATTCGCCGGTGGTATTAAGCTTCGGAAGCTATACAATAAGCGTTTCCGCCGAGGGATACAAGACCTATACGGGAACTGTTGTAATTTCGGAGCCTCTGGTGGAGGCCGACATAGAGCTGGAAAAGATTGAGGTGCAGACGGCCTCAATCACAGTGGACTCCAATCCCAGCGGAGCAACGGTCTATGCTAATAACGCTGTAATAGGTGTGACGCCTTTTACGACGCAGATAAATTACGGCGATTATCAAATAACAATTAAAAAGGACGGCTATGTAGACTACAATTTAAGCACAACAGTGGATGAAGCGCAAAAAACAATATCTGTACTGCTCACTGAAGAGTAAGGGGAGGCAAAAAACATGGATTATATGGAAAAATACGAGTTTTGGCTGGCTTCGGATGCCTTTGACGAAGAGACAAAGAAGGAGCTTGAGTCAATAAGAGGCGATGATAAGGAAATCAAGGAAAGATTCTATAAGGATTTGGAATTCGGAACCGGCGGATTAAGAGGAATTATAGGCGCCGGAACAAACCGCATGAACAAATATACCGTAGGAAAGGCTACACAGGGATTGGCCAACTACATACTTAAAAACAATCCCGACGGTATGAAGATGGGCGTTGCCATTGCCTATGACTCAAGAAATATGTCGCCGGAATTTGCTGAAATGTCGGCGCTTGTACTCAATGCCAACGGCATTAAGGCCTATGTATTTGATGAGCTTCGTCCCACGCCTGAGCTTTCATTCGCCGTTAGGGAGCTTGGCTGCACAGCCGGTATCGTTGTTACCGCCAGCCACAACCCTCCGGAATACAATGGATACAAGGTATATTGGGCAGACGGCGCCCAGGTAGTAGCGCCCAAGGACAAGGGAATAATCGGCGAGGTAAACGCCATTGACGATTTCGGCGCAATTAAGAGAATGGACAGAAAGGAAGCCGAGGAAAAGGGTCTCTTTAATGTTATCGGCAAGGAAATAGACGACAAGTTTGTTGCCAATATAAAGACTACCGCCGTAAGGCCGGAAGAGATAGAAAAGGCCAAGGACATGGTCATTGTATACACACCGCTCCACGGAACAGGCAACAAGCCGGTCCGCAGAATACTGAAGGAGGTCGGCTTTGAGAATGTATACGTAGTTCCCGAGCAGGAGCTTCCCGATGGCAATTTCTCAACGGTCGGATATCCCAACCCCGAGGATCCCAAGGCATTTACACTGGCTATAAAGCTGGCTAAGGAAAAGAATGCCGACCTTGTTGTCGGAACCGATCCGGATGCTGACAGAATCGGCGTAGTTATAAAGGATGCCGAGGGCAACTATGACGTAATGACAGGAAACATGACAGGCGCTCTTCTGACCGAGTATGTTTTAAGCGGCAGAAAGGAAAAGGGAAATCTTCCCAAAGATGCTGCTGTTATCAAAACAATAGTTACAACGGAAATGGTTAGAGCCATTGCCGAAAACTATGGTGCTGAGCTGATAGAGGTTCTGACAGGCTTCAAGTTCATAGGTGAAAAGATTAAGCAGTTCGAGGAGGACCACAGCCATACATTTGAGTTCGGCTTTGAGGAAAGCTATGGATGCCTTGCCGGAACATACGCAAGGGACAAGGATGCAGTCGGTGCAGCAATGCTGGTTTGCGAAATGGCTGCCTACTACAAGAACAGAGGCATGACTCTTTACGACGGCCTCAATGAGCTCTATGAGAAATACGGCTATTACAAAGAAGGAGTTAAGTCGGTTACTCTCAAGGGCATAGACGGAGCTGAGCAGATCCAGAAGATAATGGCTTATTTAAGAGCAAATACTCCCGATGAGCTTGCCGGCCACAGAGTAATATGG
>JAJQDF010000106.1 GCA_021202325.1 Clostridiales bacterium
TGCTGCGGTTAGTCAAAGACATTTGATGCACTAACTTATGCGGCAAAATCAGTAAAGTTCAGCATATTTATATAGAATTTTGAAAAAATCATGGTATAATAGGCTAAAGACATAAATTCAGTTTCTAATGGAGGACTACATACTATGAAATATGATACCGAATTGGTCGGAAAAATTGGATCTATGGCTCTTATTCGTGAGGAAGAGCATGATATAGATTATAATGTTTTCAGCCGTATAGGAAGCGAGCTTCGTCCGGGAACCATATGGGTTAGCTCCGGAGCTGTTGAGATAGGCAGGCTTGACTACATAAAAAGAACAGGCATGGAGCTTACCGGAGCAAAAAGCGACGTAATGACGGACTATTCGTCACAAGGACAGGCCATACTCATGCAGGAATACAGACGATATATCCCTTCAAAATATTCTGTCAGACAGCTTTTGGTTGAGCACACCCATTTCAATGATGTCGAAAAAAGGAACCATATATATAATTTCCTTGTAAGATGCGACAAGGAGGGCGCAATTCCCATTGTAAACTATAACGACACTGTAAGCTTCGAGGAAAACCGCCGCTGGGAGCTTGAACAGCTTAAAAACAGCGGACTTGAACGTGTAGTTGAGTGCATAGACAATGACGAAACAGCGGCTGTAATTGCTACCCTTGTACACCCGAGATATTTGCTTCTTCTTACTTCTGTGGACGGTATATATCTTGATCCCAACGATCCGGCAACACGAGTTGATAAGGTTGAAGGAAAGAATGCCGATGAGGTAATAGATGCCATAGACGAGCTTCAGCTCCATTGCTTTGGAGTAAGCAGAGCCGGAGCCGGCGGAGCCAAAACCAAGCTGGAATTTATAAAAGATCCCATAAGACAAGGAACTACCGTAATTATAGCTAATTCAAAGTACCGCATTTCTGACATACTTTCGGATGAAGCTCCGAGAACGGTATTTCAGGTGAGATAAAAGCCGTAGGTACAACATTTTTGTTGATTTATGTTTAAGAGTGATTTAAAATAATAAATATGAACAACATTTCAATCCAAAAGGATTATAAAATAAATGAATTAGGAGGAAACATTTATGAAATTATTTATCGATACCGCCAATGTGGATCAAATCAGAGAGGCTAATGAGCTTGGAGTAATATGCGGAGTTACAACAAACCCGTCTTTGATTGCTAAGGAAGGCAGAGACTTTGTAGAGGTTGTTAAAGAAATCACTACTATTGTCAATGGACCTATCAGCGCAGAGGTTATAAGCCTTGACCACGAGGGTATGGTTAAAGAAGCAAGAGAGCTTATTAAGATTCATGAAAATATCGTTGTTAAAATACCTATGACTGCAGAAGGACTTAAGGCTGTTAAAATCCTCAGCGCAGAGGGAGTAAAAACAAATGTTACTCTTATTTTCTCAGCTGCACAGGCACTTCTTGCTGCAAGAGCAGGCGCAACATATGTCAGCCCCTTCATCGGCAGAGTTGACGATGTAGGAAACGACGGAATGTCCCTCATTGAAGAGATTGTTGACATTTTCCAGATTCACGGCATTGAGACACAGATAATTGCGGCCAGCATCAGAAATCCTCTCCATGTAACACATGCAGCTAGAGTAGGCTGTGACATTGCCACAGTTCCCTTCAATGTAATTATGCAGATGACAAAGCATCCGCTTACAGACATTGGCGTTGAAAAATTCCTCAAGGATTGGGAAGGCGTACCTAAAAAATAATTTTGGAGGATTGATTATATGAATATCGACCAATTAAGCGTAAATACCATAAGATTTTTATCCGTAGAGGCCATTCAAAAGGCTAAAAGCGGCCACCCCGGTCTTCCTATGGGTGCTGCGCCGGCGGCATATACTCTTTGGGCAAAGAACATGAAGAAAAATCCTGCCGATCCCAAATGGGCTGACAGAGATCGTTTTGTGCTTTCTGCAGGACACGGTTCAGCACTGCTTTATTCACTTCTTCATGTTTTCGGATATAACATTACAATTGATGACCTTAAAAATTTCCGTCAGCTTGACAGCAACACTCCCGGACATCCGGAATATGAGATTGAGCGCGGAATAGAGACAGCTTCCGGCCCTCTTGGACAGGGAATTGCCTGCGCAGTCGGTATGGCGCTTGCTGAAAGCAATCTTGCCGCTCACTTCAACAGACCTGGTTATGATATTGTTGACCACTACACATATGTTCTCTGCGGAGACGGCTGCCTTATGGAGGGCGTTTCATCAGAGGCGGCATCCCTTGCCGGAACATTAAAGCTGGGCAAGATTGTGCTTTTGTATGACTGCAACAACATTACAATTGAGGGCGATACAAAGACTTCATTTGACGAGGATGTTATTAAGAGATTTGAAGCTTACGGATGGCAGACATTGACCGTTGAGGACGGAAACGACATAGATGCAATCGATGCAGCTATTAAAGAAGCTAAGGCAGAAACAGGAAAGCCTTCAATAATAAGAGTAAAAACACAGATCGGCTACGGCGCACCCAATAAGCAGGGCAAGGCTTCAGCCCATGGCGAGCCCCTCGGAGACGAAGAAATAGCTCTTGCAAAGGCAAACCTTGGCTGGAAATATAAAAAGGAATTCTATGTTCCAAAGCAGGTTAAGGAAAATATCGAGGCCATAAACGCAGAAGGCGCAAAGGCTGAGAAGGCTTGGAAAAAGCTTTTCACAGCATACGGCAAGGAATATCCCGAGCTTGCGGCTGAATGGAAAGTATGGCACTCCAAGAAGCTTCCCGTAGATCTTCTTAAAGATGAGGATTACTGGACATATGAGGGAACAATAGCTACAAGAGCTTCATCAGAGAAGGTTCTCAACAAGCTTTCAAAGGTAGTTCCCAATCTTATTGGCGGTTCTGCTGACCTCGCTCCTTCAAACAAGAGCTTGATGAAGGACAGAGAATACTATTCACCTGAAAACAGGACAGGCTCCAATCTCCACTTTGGAATAAGAGAATTTGCCATGACGGTTATCGCCAGCGGCATGTATCTCCACGGAGGACTTCGTCCTTATATCGCCGGATTCTTTGTATTCAGCGACTACATGAAGGCAGGACTTAGAATGTCGGCTATTATGGGACTGCCTATAATAAGCATATTTACACATGACAGCATAGGCGTAGGCGAGGACGGCCCTACTCATCAGCCTATAGAGCATCTTGCGGCACTCAGAAGTATGCCTAACTACACTGTAATTCGTCCCTGCGATTCAAGGGAGACCGCAGCAGCATGGTACAGTGCGCTGACAAGAACAAACAGCCCTACAGGAATCGTCCTTTCAAGACAGAATCTTCCTCTGCTAGAGGGAACAGGCAAAAACGCTCTTAAGGGCGGATATATTTTAAGGGACAGCAAAAAGAAGGTTCCCGACGTGCTTCTTATGGCAACAGGCTCAGAGGTTGAGCTTATATATAAAGCCTGGGATATTCTCCAGGAGAAGGACATTGATGCAAGAGTTATAAGCATGCCTTCATGGGAGATATTTGAGGAGCAGACCGATAAATATAAGGAAAGCGTTATTCCTTCAGCCGTAAGAAAAAGAGTAGCCGTTGAGGCAGCCAGTGATTTCGGCTGGTATAAATATACCGGACTTGACGGAGCAGTTATATCCATGAACGGATACGGCGCTTCCGCACCGGCTGGACAGCTTTTCGAAAAATTTGGCTTCACGGTTGACAACGTTGTTGAAACTGTTATGAAGGTAATGAATAAGTAAACATTTTTTAAGTTTTAATACCTAGGCTGTATCCTGTACGATACAGCCTTTTGTGTAGGAGAAGTTTATGAGAACATTTATAGCAATTGATTTTGATGATGAAATTAAAGATAATATTGCAAATCTGCAGAATGAAATAAAAAAGGACTGCAAGAGGGGCAATTTTACGACGAGGGAAAATCTGCACCTGACCATGCATTTTTTAGGGGAAATAGAAAGCGATGACCTGGAATATGTTATGGCGGCCATGGATGAGACAGCGGCGGCCAATAGAAAGTTCGAGTTCAACTTTGAAAAGATAGGCTATTTCGACAGGGGAAACAAATGTATACTTTGGCTCGGCGCTGAAAAGAGCCGTCCCCTTACAAGACTTTACGAAACATTGGAGAAAAATCTCGGAAAACAGGGCTTTAAAAGAGAAAGAGCGGCCTTCACTCCGCATATAACTATAGCTAGGGAGGCCGAGCTGTATTACAACAAAAGGATTATTGTCGATAAATTCAAGCCGGATTTTGAGCCTTTTATTGTCAATGAAATAAGCCTCATGGAAAGCAAAAGAATTGGCAGCAAACCGGTATACAAAAAGCTTTATAC
>JAJQDF010000142.1 GCA_021202325.1 Clostridiales bacterium
TAGTCGTTTTTAAATCAATGGAATAATAAAGCCGGATTTTAATTTTATTTTATCCATTTTTAATCTTTTGCGCCATCGTTCCGCCGAAATTGAACATAAATATACCTATCAATATTATTGCTCCGCCGATGAACGTAGCCGTATCCGGTGCCTCTCCCAATATTATAAAACTGAAAAGACTTGTCAAAAACGGCGTCAGGAACATATAGTTGCTTACAACGGATGTCTCCTTCGCTTTTGAGAATGCCTTCGACCATGTCAGATAGGCGATTGCACTTGTAAATATGCCGAGTATTCCTATATACAAAAACTGTTCCGGCGGCGCAGTTCTTATTTCCCTTACCGCCGTCGGCGAAAATACAGCCAACATCAATGTTCCGAAAAATATGCTGTAGGCCGCTGTCTGCAGCGAAGAATATGTTTTCGTCAGCTTCCTTTGCAAAAGATTATATACACTCAGTGATATTGCCGCCCCAAAGAGCCAAATTATACCCGAGTTCACCGAAAATACGCTGTTCAGCATTGTCAGCACGACAACTCCCGCAAACTGTACGGCTATGGAGATCCACTGATACTTCATGAGCTTTTCATTATAAAACATTCTTGCCAATATCGCCGTCAATACCGGAGCAAGGGCAACTATTACACTTCCAGTTGCAGACGACACCGTAGCCGCTCCGGTGTTAAACGTAATCATGTACAAAAAGAATCCTGTGCCTCCAGAGGCAATGAACAGCAGAATGTCCTTCTTTGCCGGCGGCTTCATTTTTGTAACAGCCGCAACTATGACCATGGCCGCCGAAGCAATCAAATATCTGAGGAAACCCAATGAGTATGTTGAGAAGTGCTGAAGTGCCAGCTTAGTAAAGGCATAAGCCAGCGACCAAAATATTACCGTTATCAGCGCATACGGATGATAGCTGTTTTTTATATTCATTGCACATTCTCCTTACCTATTATTAAAATTAGGCTTACGTTTCTCCAAAAAGGCCGATACGCCTTCTGTTTTCTCCTCATTGGCGAAGGCCATGCCCACTGCGTTTATCTCTGCCTTTATTCCGTTATTCAAATCCATATCAAGTCCAGAATCTATGACTTCCTTTGCAAGTCTGATTGCCGTACTTGAGTTAGAAAGAGCCATTTTCATAGAAGCAATTGCCTCATCCATAAGCTTGTCCGCCGGTACGACCTTGTTTACAAGTCCTATTTTCTCGGCTTCTTCCGCTGTTATCTTCCTTGCCGTAAATATGAGCTCCTTTGCTCTTCCGCTTCCTATAAGCCTTGCCAGCCTCTGTGTTCCGCCGCCGCTTGGAATAATTCCCAGGGATACCTCCGGCGATGCAAATATGGCATTGTCCGCTGCAATTCTCCAGTCCCCGCACAGAGACAGCTCGAGACCTCCGCCCAAAGCATAGCCGTTGACCGCATATATAACCGGCTTGGATATATCGGCTATTTTACTCAGTGCATAATTGGAGAATCTGGCAAATTCTCTTCCACCCTCGGCATCCCATGCGGCCATCTCTGTTATGTCGGCACCTGCCATAAATGCCCGACCTTCTCCGGTCACTATTATTCCTCTGACACTGTCGTCCTTTGCCAATTCGTCGAATAATTCGACTATCTCCCCTGTCATTTCCGCATTCATGGCATTAAGAGCCTGCGGTCTGTTGAATTTTACTACCATTATATCGTCAATGCGTTCAGTCTTTAATGTATTCATGGATATCCCCCAATCACTACGGCAATTCGTATTAATATTTCCTGTTTATTATATCATAAATCCGGCAAAGGCAAATGACAAACTGTCATTTTTTCAAAAAACAATACCCGAAGAATAATCTTCGGGCATGTGAGGTATTATGGGGCTTAAAAATACTTGTTATCAAAGCTCTTTATTGTTGCCAGGGCCGGGTGTTGTAGAAATAACCTTTTCAGGTGTAATGATAAGAACGCCCTTAGTTGACATTTTTCCTTTAAACATCTTCTCGGAAATTCCTTTCCATTTGTCTGCAAGCGCTCCCTCTGTTACAAACTCGGCTGTTCCTTTAATCTGGTAGCCTACCATTGTTTTTGCACTGCAAACCGATACGGCAATGGTATTTTTCTTTTCAAGGTTAGCAAGTGTATTAGTAAGATGAAGTACTCCGACTACAAGTTTTCCGTCTGCTACTTCTTTGAAACCTACAGGGCAAACATTTGCTTCCTCTCCGCATGTTCCGAGCCACCACATTTCAGCATTGAGCATTTCTACTACTTTTTCATTTAATTCTTTCATTTTAATTTCCTCCTTGTTATAATCAGTTGAGTTTGTTTTTGTTTATGTATAGATAATAACAAAAATATTTCTAAAATAAAAGACGTTGAGCAATTCATTAGCAGCTAAGGAATTCCTTAGTACACTACTTCCTCTTGTAATAGCACTTAGTACAGAATCTTGGCTTATCTGTATCGTTGAGCTTCGCATCGGCCCACAGACACATATTTGCCAGAACCGGAACAGTGGACTTTCCCTCCTCAGTCAGCGAATACTCCACTCTCAGCGGCATTTCGTTATACTGTATTCTTTCAACAAGCTCATCATTTATCATTTCCTTTAATGTTGCAGCCAATACAGTGTCCGATATATTTTCAAGCTCTTTTTTCAGCTCTGCATAACGCATCGTTCCGTTCAGTCCAAGCATACATATTATACGCGGCTTCCACTTGCCGCCAAACAAATCCATGGCATACTCCAGCGGACATCTTATATCCTTTTCCAATTTAGGTTTATACATATATACAGCACCTCCATTTTACCACTATTTTATCATTTAACATATGTAATGAGAATACTAATGTTTTTATTAGTACAAAAGCCCACCTCAAAGGCTAAAGTCAATCATATAATATAATAGCAAAAAAACCGTAAAAAATAAAGGAGCCTAAAATAGACTCCTTTAAATCTTTATATTGTTTCGGATTATAGCTTATTATCTCGGCTAAAAACCGAATGTCAATTACTCAATGATATCAACAACTGAGCCGGCACCAACTGTACGTCCGCCTTCACGGATAGCGAAACGAAGTCCCTTAGCCATAGCTACATGTGTGATAAGCTCAACAGTCATCTCAACGTTGTCTCCGGGCATGCACATTTCTGTACCTTCAGGAAGGCTGATAACGCCTGTAACGTCTGTTGTTCTGAAATAGAACTGAGGTCTGTAGTTGTTGAAGAAAGGTGTATGACGTCCACCCTCTTCTTTACTTAATACGTAAACCTGAGCTGTGAATTTTGTATGAGGTGTGATTGAACCGGGTTTAGCAAGAACCTGTCCTCTTTCGATCTCATTTCTCTGAACACCACGAAGAAGGCATCCGATATTGTCACCAGCCTGAGCCTGGTCAAGAAGTTTTCTGAACATCTCAACTCCTGTAACAACAACCTTACGAGTCTCGTCTGAAAGACCAACGATTTCAACTTCCTCAGAAACTTTGATTGTACCGCTCTCTACTCTACCTGTAGCAACTGTACCACGGCCTGTGATTGAGAATACGTCCTCGACAGGCATAAGGAAAGGTTTGTCGATGTCACGCTCAGGTGTAGGGATGTAGCTCTCGATTGCATCGAAAAGCTCTACGATAGAATCAGCCCATTTGCTTGTAGGATCCTGGAGAGCCTGGTAAGCTGAACCTCTGATTACAGGGATATCATCTCCGGGGAACTCATACTCGCTGAGAAGCTCTCTGATTTCCATCTCAACAAGGTCAAGAAGCTCTTCATCGTCAACCATATCGCACTTGTTCATGTAAACAACGATATAAGGAACGCCTACCTGACGAGCAAGAAGGATATGCTCTCTTGTCTGAGCCATAGAGCCGTCTGTTGCAGCAACAACAAGGATAGCACCGTCCATCTGAGCAGCGCCTGTGATCATGTTTTTAACATAGTCAGCATGGCCCGGGCAGTCAACGTGAGCATAATGTCTGTTGGGTGTCTCATACTCAACGTGAGCTGTTGAAATTGTGATTCCTCTTTCTCTTTCTTCGGGAGCTTTGTCGATGTTGTCGAAAGCAACCTTTTCGCCTAAGCCGTATTTAACGTTAAGAACACTTGTGATAGCAGCTGTTAATGTTGTCTTACCATGGTCAACGTGTCCGATTGTACCAATGTTAATATGGGGTTTGGTTCTTTCATATTTCTGCTTTGCCATTTGAAAATTTCCTCCTTAAATATGTTTTCTAAGAGTTGTTAGCATAAAGCCAATCTAGTGATATTATATAAAATAGCTCGCACATTTGCAATAATTATTTTATTTCTTAGTTACCTTTTCTTCCTTCAA
>JAJQDF010000130.1 GCA_021202325.1 Clostridiales bacterium
GGGGCTTTAAGCTAAGCATACGAGAACGCTTAAAAACTATTAAAAAATAAAAAGCTAAAAAGAAAGAGGGATTAATCATGAGCGAAGCAGTAGATATCAGTACAATGACTTCAAAACAGATGTTAGGTTATTTCCAGGATAAAGCTTATTCAGATTCATACAATGCACATGAGAATGGACAGCTTGTTGGCTGGTCATCTTCAATTGCACCTGCAGAATTCTGCGAGGTTATGGATGTAATATTACTTTATCCTGAAAACCATGCGGCAGCTGTTGCAGCCAAAAAATATGCAGAGACAATCATCAACGTAGCTGAGAGTAAAGGCTATGACGTTGACCTTTGCGCATATTCAAGAATCAACCTTGCATATATGGAGCTTCTTCTTGAGGAGTCGATCACAGGCGAGACATCAGAAATTCTTGCTAACTGTCCGGCACCTAAAATGCCCCTTCCTGACCTTGTAATTACATGCAACAACATTTGTAATACACTTCTTAAATGGTACGAGAACCTTGCTGTTCGTCTTAATGTACCTTATATCGTTATCGATGTACCTTATAACCACACAATGCCAGTTGCTAAGCATTGTAAAGAATACATCGTTGACCAGTTCAAGTACTGCATTAAGCAGCTTGAGGATGTTTGCGGCAAACCTTTCGACTATGACAAGTTCATAAAGGTTCAGGAGCAGACACAACGTTCAGTTGCAGCTTGGGACAGAGCTATGGCAATGTGCGCTAACATGCCTTCACCTATGAATGGTTTTGATATGTTCAACTACATGGGACTTATCGTTTGTGCTAGATCTAAACATGATACAGAGGTTACATTCAATAAGCTTTATGAAGAGCTTGCTGAGCATGTAGCAAACGGCACATCAACATTCAGAGGCGAAAAAGAAAACTTCCGTCTCCTTTGGGAAGGTATCGCAGTATGGCCTTACCTTGGAGCTACATCCAAACCCCTTAAAGCTCTTGGAGCAAACATGGTTGGTTCTACATACCCCGGCGCTTGGTCAATTCATTATGAAGTTGGCGACCTTGAAGGTATGGCAGCAGGCTACTCAAAGATGTACAGCAATACAAACCTTGCTAACAAGGTTGATGTTATCAGCACAGCTATTGAGAGCACACATTGTGACGGTGCTTTATACCACCTTAACAGAAGCTGCAAACTTATGGACTTCCTTAATGTTGAAGAGGCTGAGCTTGTTAAAGAGAGAACTAAAGTTCCTTACGTAAGCTTCGACGGCGACCAGGCTGACCCTAGAGCATTCTCACCCGCACAGTATGAGACACGTGTTCAGGCTTTAGCTGAGATTATGGAACAGAACAAACAGGAAGCAGCTAACTAAGGAGGGGTTTATAATGAGTAAAATTGATACAATAATCAGTGAATTACAGGCAGTTGCAAGCAATCCCAGAAAAGCTATGAACGATTTCAAAGCTGAAACAGGAAAAGGCGCTATCGGCGTTGCTCCCGTATATGTTCCCGAAGAAATCGTTTATGCTACAGGACGTCTTCCTATCGGCCTTTGGGGCGGACAGACAGAGATTTCAAAAGCTCGTGCATATCTTCCCGCATTTGCTTGCTCAATCATGCAGTCAGTAATGGAGCTTGAGTGCAACGGTACATACAATGATCTTGAAGCAGTTATCTTCACAGCTCCTTGTGATACTCTTAAATGTATGGGACAGAAATGGAAAGGCACATGCCCTTGCATCCAGTTCGTACATCCTCAGAACGTAATTGTTGAAGGTTCAACAAAGTTCCTTGCTACAGAGTATGCTATTGTTAAAGAAAAACTTGAAGCTATCATCGGAGAAAAGATCACAGACGAGGCTATTGACAGTGCTATCGCTGTTTACAATGAGCATCGTGCAACTATGAGAGAATTCTGCAAAGTTGCTGCTGATTATCCTCAGATTGTAGATCCTATCAAACGTCATGCTGTTATCAAAGCCGGCTTCTTCATGGATAAGGCTAAACACACAGCTTGCGTAAAAGAACTTATTGCTGAATTAAAGGCTATGCCTGTTGAAGCTTGGGATGGTAAGAAAGTTATTATTTCAGGTATCATGGCTGAGCCCAATGAGCTCCTTCAGGTTCTTATCGACAACAAAGTTGCAATTGTTGCCGATGACCTTGCTCAGGAAAGCAGACAGTTCAGAGCAGACGTTCCCACAGAGGGTGGCGATGTTCTTTCAAGACTTGCTATGCAGTGGACAAAGAATATGTATGGCTGTTCACTTCTTACAGACCGTGCTAAGGGCAGAACACAGATGCTTGTTGACATGGTAAATGAGACAGGAGCAGACGCTGTTATCTTCGCACAGATGAAGTTCTGTGAGCCCGAAGAATTCGACTATCCTATCTGCCTTGAGAAGTTCAACGAAGTTGGCATTAAGAGCCTTAAGATTGAAATCGAACAGCAGGCTAACTCATTCGAGCAGGCTGCTACAAGAATTCAGGCTCTTGTTGAGACTCTCTAATTCAATCGAATATAGATTTAACTGCCCCGGCCAAAAACCGGGGCTTTTTTCTGTAAAAGGTATTGTCATGAAATCATTGTTTGTGTTAATATGTTATCCGATGGAGTTAACGATTGATTTTACCGAAGGAGCGGAAACATGAAAAATAAATACGAAAGTCCTTTAAATCTTAGATACGCAAGCGACGAAATGTCTTATCTTTTTTCACCTGACTATAAGTTTTCCACATGGAGAAAGCTTTGGATTGCCTTGGCTGAAACTGAAAAGGAGCTTGGTCTTGATATTACCGATGAGCAGATTGCCCAGATGAAGGAACATATTTATGATATAAACTATGCCGATGCAGAGGCTAGGGAAAAGGAGGTTCGCCATGATGTAATGAGTCATGTCTATGCATACGGCCTTCAGGCGCCTTTGGCAAAGCCTATTATTCATCTTGGAGCTACAAGCTGTTATGTTAGCGATAACACTGACATTATTATAATTACCGAGGCAATGAAGCTTGTTAAAAAACGCCTTGTGAACGTAATTAATGAGCTTTCTAAATTTGCCATAGAATATAAGGATATGCCTACCCTTGGCTTCACCCATTTTCAGGCGGCTCAGACAACTACCGTCGGAAAAAGAGCAACACTTTGGCTTCAGGATCTCATGATGGATTTGGAAGACCTTGACTATCAGATTAGCAAGGCTAAGCTTCTCGGCTCAAAGGGAACAACAGGAACACAGGCAAGCTTTTTGGAGCTTTTTGAAGGCGACCACGAGAAATGCAGGGAACTTGACAGAAGAATTACTGAAAAAATGGGCTTCAATGATTATTTTAAGGTTTCCGGACAAACATACCCCAGAAAGCTGGACTCTCAGGTTCTGAATGTCCTTGCAGGAATTGCCCAGAGTGCTTATAAATTCAGCAACGACATAAGACTTCTCCAGCACCTTAAGGAAATTGAAGAACCCTTTGAGAAAAATCAGATTGGTTCTTCGGCCATGGCCTATAAGCGCAACCCCATGAGAAGCGAGAGGATAGGTTCTCTTTCCAGATATGTTATTGCAGATTCTATCAATCCGGCGATTACGGCTTCTACGCAGTGGTTCGAGAGAACACTGGATGATTCGGCCAATAAGAGAATTTCCGTTCCCGAAGCATTCCTCTGCATTGATGCGGTGCTTATACTTTACAGAAATGTTGTGGACGGCCTTGTTGTTTATCCTAAGGTAATAGAACAGCACCTTATGAATGAGCTTCCGTTCATGGCTACGGAGAATATAATGATGGATGCCGTTAAGAAGGGCGGCGACAGACAGGAGCTCCACGAAAGAATACGTCAGCATTCCATGGAGGTAGGAAAGACCGTTAAAATGGAGGGCAAAAAGAATGACCTTCTCGAAAGAATTGCCGCAGATCCTATGTTCGGCCTCTCAATTGAGGAGCTGAATGCTATAATGGAGCCTAAGAACTTTGTAGGAAGGGCACCGGAGCAGACAGAAGAATTTGTAAACGGATATGTTAAGCCTGTCCTTGAGGAAAATAAAGACCTTATCGACGAAAAGGCAGAGGCAGTAAGAGTATAAAAATGATGAATTTTGGCATGGGCGGAAGAAATTTCGTCCATGTTATTTGTTTGGGTTATGGATGATATAAAAAATAGTTATTTGATTTTTGGTATAAGTATATCTTATAATGAAAGCACCAGGTTCCCAAATTCATGAATTGAAAGTTTACTTTCAAATTTATGAATTTGGGAACCGCATAAACATGAGAACATAGCCATTTTTCAAAGAAAAATGAGCGGGTTCGAATATTTACAGGATTGCGGGAG
>JAJQDF010000088.1 GCA_021202325.1 Clostridiales bacterium
AAATTTATTATTAAAACTTTATTTTTTTCCATAAAAAAGATATAATAATACCCATCAGAAAATATTAGGAGGAATACAAATGGCAAAAACATTCTATATTACTACGCCAATTTACTATCCCAGCGATAAGCTCCATATCGGACATTCATACTGTACAGTCGCTACGGATACTATGGCACGTTATAAAAGACTGAGAGGCTATGATGTAAAATTTCTTACAGGAACAGACGAACACGGTCAGAAAATAGAGAGAATAGCAAATGCTCAGGGAGTTACTCCCAAGGAATATGTTGACAAAATCGTTGCAGGAGTTAAAGACCTTTGGAAAGCGCTCGATATTTCCTACGACCAGTTTATTCGTACTACTGATGATTACCATGTGGCTTCCGTACAAAAAATATTCAAGCAGTTATATGATCAGGGAGACATTTACAAAAGCGAGTACGAAGGCTGGTACTGCACCCCCTGCGAGTCTTTCTATACAGATACACAGCTTGTAGACGGCAAATGCCCCGACTGCGGCCGTGAGGTAGAACGTCTTAAGGAGGAGAGCTATTTCTTCAGACTTTCAAAATATCAGGACAGACTTATTAAGCACATAGAGGAGCATCCCGAATTTATTCAGCCCCAGTCAAGACAGAACGAAATGCTGAATAACTTCCTGAGGCCCGGTCTTGAGGACCTCTGCGTAAGCCGTACCACATTTAAATGGGGTATTCCCGTTACTTTTGATGACAAGCATATCGTATATGTTTGGGTAGATGCACTTTCAAACTACATCACCGCTCTTGGCTACGGCTCCGATGATGATTCCCAGTTTAAAAAATACTGGCCTGCCGATGTACATGTTGTAGGTAAGGAAATAGTACGTTTCCACTCTATTATTTGGCCGGCTATGCTTATGGCACTCAATCTTCCGCTTCCTAAGCAGGTATTCGGTCACGGTTGGCTCATCATAGACGGAGGTAAAATATCGAAGTCAAAGGGCAATGTAGTAGATCCCAAGTTCCTTGTTGACAGATACGGCGTTGATGCCATTCGTTATTTCCTGCTTCGTGAAATTGCCTTCGGTCAGGACGGCAACTTCACAAACGAAGCCCTTATTCAGAGAATTAATTCCGACCTTGCCAACGACCTCGGAAATCTTGTATCCAGAACAGTCGGCATGATCGACAAATATTTTGGCGGAAAACTTCCTGCGGACAGAGAAGCCACAGAGTTTGATGCGTCCCTTACAGAAACAGCTGCATCCGTTACCGCAAAGGTGGACGAGCTTCTTGATAAAATGCTTTTCACAGATGCCCTTACAGAAATCTGGACACTCATTAGAAGAGCAAACAAATATGTTGACGAGACTCAGCCTTGGATACTCGCCAAAGATGAAACACAGAAGGCTAAGCTTGCCAATGCTCTCTACAACCTTGCTGAGGCCATAAGAATAGTATCTATTCTTATTCAGCCCTTCATGCCCCGCTCACCTAAAAAGATTTGGGAACAGCTCGGCATAAACGACGAGGCTGTACTCACATGGGACAGCGCTAAGGTTTGGGGCTCGCTTCCTGCTGAAATAGTAATCAAAAAGGGAGATGTAATATTCCCCAGAATCGACATGAAAAAGGAGCTCGCAGAGCTTGAAGCTGCTATGAAGGAAGCACAAGCTGCCTCAGTTACCAATCAGATGAAAGCGGCCGAAGAATCAGCGGAAGAGCTGGCAAAGGAGGCAGTTCCGGAGATCTCAATTGATGATTTCGACAAGGTTTGCCTTAAAGTCGGAACAGTAGTAGCCTGCGAAAAAATGAAAGGCTCAAAGAAGCTTCTCAAGAGCCAAATTAAGATTGGAAACGAAACAAGACAGATACTTTCCGGCATAGCTCCCAAGTACACACCGGAAGACATGGTAGGCAAAAAGGTAGTAGTTCTTACCAACCTTCCTCCGAGAAAGATGATGGGCGAAGAAAGCAACGGCATGATTCTTGTTGCTGAGGATGAAAACGGCGAGCTTTCAATAGTTTCCGTAGATAAATCAGATTTTGCCGATGGTTCATCGATAAGCTGATACTATAGATAATATTTTCGGCGGCCTTTATGGCCGCCTTTGATTTCGAAAGCCGTTTTGGCTAGGTGTGCTGAATTTTTACATGCCGAAAGGAGATTTTTTATGTATTTTGAATCACATGCGCATTATGACGATCCTCGTTTTGATGACGACAGAGATGAGCTTCTGGCTTCCTTTCCCGAAGAAGGAATAGAAACCGTTGTAAATTCATCCTCAGATATTGCCTCATCCAAGGCATCCATTGCTTTGGCAGAAAAATATCCGTTTTTCTATGCCTCTGTGGGCGTACATCCCCACGAGGTCAAGAGCATGACGGAAGATGATATAGAAACACTGCGGCAGCTCTCAAAACATCCCAAGGTTGTTGCCATTGGAGAAATAGGTCTTGACTTTTATTATGATCATTCGCCGAGGGATGCCCAGAGATATTGGTTCAAACGTCAGCTTAAGCTGGCCGAAGAGCTTGACATGCCGATAATTGTCCATTCCAGAGAGGCCTCCCAGGAATGTTTTGACATTATAAAGGCCAGCAATGTCAGAAAAGGCGTTATCCATTGCTACAGCGGCGGTGCCCCCATGGCAAAGGATTATATAAACATGGGCTTTTACATCGGCATAGGCGGCAGTCTTACATTTAAGAATAACAGAAAAACGGTCGAGGTTGTCGAGCAGATACCCCTTGAGAAAATACTGATTGAAACCGACGCCCCCTACCTTGCCCCGGTTCCCCACAGAGGAGAAAGAAACGATTCCCGTCTTTTGAAATATGTAGTCGAAAAGATAGGAAGCATTAAAAACATTGCCGAAGAAGATATATGCAATATTACCAAAAATAACGCAATTGAACTGTTTTTAAAATAATTGTTGCATAGTTGTTACATTTGTGTTAATATATTATTTGTGCACGGTTCAGTTAGGCATAATGGGCTGTGCTGCAAAAAAGGTTCATCGCCAAATTTTTTCATGCAAACGCATTAATCAAGGAGAGTTAGTCAGTAAAGAACCACCGGTGTATATAACGTCTTTTTTCTCAGGCGTTATTCCGGGACAAAACTGCTGTTATTAAACGGCAGAATTAATTAGTATTTCCCGCAGAGAATCACAGGGAAATGCCATTAAGGAGGATAATATGACAAAACGACTTAGAGTAATTGCTATCGTGATTGGGTTATTGGCACTGTTTAGCGGAAGCAGCATTTCCGCCTATAACGAAGAAAGCTTAAGTGTAACAATTATTGAAGGAAATAACAAATCAACAGCTAACTTAACTGAGGCCGTCTCAGTTGAAAAACTTCTTGAACTTCAGGGAATTGAGATTTCTGAAGATGATGAACTTAACTATGCCTTGGATTATATCGTAAGTGATGGTGACGAGATAGAAATCAAGCACAACATTTATGTTACAATCTATTATGATGGAGTTCCCCGTATGGTACGAACCACTTCCCTTACCGTCGGCGAACTTTTAAAGAGCCTTTCCAGTGATTATGAGGATCACGAGTACTATCTTCAGGATGACATAAAAGAGAGTACCGAGCTTGAGGATGGAATGACCATTGAGCTTTCCTCTACACTTGTGAGAGAGGTAACAACTTACGAAACGGTTGAAAAATCAATTGAATACAGAGATACAGATGATTTAGCAGAGGGTACCGAAAGAGTAGTGCAGGAAGGCTCCGACGGACTTATCGAGATTGTTAGTGAAGAGACGTATGTCGGGAGTCAACTTTCGCAAACAGTTGAAATAAGCCGGGAAGTCGTTACAGAACCTGTAAACTGCATTATAGAAAGAGGTACTGCTACCATGGTTTCAACACCGGCAGGTGATTTCAAGTATTCAGAATCACTGACGGTAGTGGCAACGGGCTACACCCAGTATGACGAGGGCTGTACTTCGACCACCGCAACCGGTACTGCAGCGATAAGAGGCGCCATTGCAGTCGATCCAAGTGTTATCCCCCTTGGTTCTAAGATTTATGTTCCGGGTTACGGAATAGGAACCGCTGAGGATATAGAAGGAGCGATTGAAGGCTATCGAATCGACCTTTGTTACAACTCCGTTAATGAAGCGTATGCTTGGGGCGTACAAACAGTAACGGTATACATTCTTCAATAAACACAATCACAAAATGGCAGTTTGGCTTAGTAAAGCACAATTGTTTTATTAAGCCAAATGCCGGGAACGCATTTTATATGCGTTCTTTTTTGTATTACGAAAACCACACATTAGATGTGTGGTTCAAAAAAGCCTAAGGC
>JAJQDF010000190.1:0-3253 GCA_021202325.1 Clostridiales bacterium
ATAATACAATGAACAAATGTTCATTAATTGCTTAAAACGGCATACAAACAACCAATAAACAAAATTTTAGGCTGCTGTATATCAAGTATAATATTTCCCAATAGGGCGTAAAATATGCGGCTAAAATGAAAATCCGGGCTAAAATTTGGCTTGTATTGCACCCCAAAATGCATTACAATGTTTCTCAGAGGTGAGATTCTATGTTCTTCATAATGGGAATAACCGAAGGAAGGAAACGCTTTGACCAGCTTTTGAGCATAATTTGTCCCCACTGCGGAGCGGCTTCAAGGGCTGTTGTATACATGACCTATACATGCCTGAGTTTATTTTTTATACCGACATTCAAATGGAACAAAAGATATTTTGTGGAAATGGACTGCTGTGACACGGTGTATATACTGAATGAGGAAAAGGGAAAGGAAATCGCCGCCGGAAAGGATGTGGTCATAACCGCCTCCGACCTGACGGAAATGAACAGCGGATACTACGAAAAAAGATGTCCCGACTGCGGAACCGTTGTTGACAGAAGCTTTGAATACTGCCCCCGCTGCGGAAGGAAACTTAAATAACTAAAGGATATGTACGAAGCCCCTTAGGGCTTCCGGGCTCACAAACCCATTGAGGCGCAAAGTTTTTTAAGCGCCTTTTTTTCTATTCTGGAAACATAGGAACGGGAAATATTGAGCATTTTGGCTATCTCTCTTTGGGTGACCTCCTTGCCGCCGGAAAGCGCATACCGAAGCTCTATTATTTTCTTTTCCCTTTCGTCCAAGACCTCGTCCATGCCCTTGAACATCCTGCCTATTTCTATTTTGTCGCCGACCTCGTCGGGAATGGGATCCTCCCCTGTGCTTACTATGTCCATGACGGTCATTTCGTTGCCGTCGAAGTCATGGCCTATGGTATCCTGAAGGAAAATATCGCCGGTGTATTTTTTGGTGCTTCTTATATACATGAGTATTTCGTTTTCAATACATCTGGCGGCATAGGTGGCGAGACGGACGTTCTTATCCGGGTTGAAGGAATCTATCCCCTTTATGAGCCCTATTGTGCCGATGGACAGTATGTCGTCAAAATCGCCGGAAACAATGCCGTTTGCGGCATATTTTTTCGCAACGTGCGCCACTAATCTAAGATTATGCTCTATCAGTACATCCCTTGCATTATTATCTCCGTTTTTGTACCTGTCCAAATAACAGGTTTCCTCTTCTTCGCTCAGCGGTTTTGGGAAGGAGCCTCCCCGGAAGAAGTCGGACAAAACCGTTCACCTCTTGAAATAACGGTCTCATATATTCTATGCAGAGAAACAAAAAAGTTTACAAATAAAAAAGCAGAAAATCGGCTGATTGACTGCTTTCCTTCGTTATTTATGGTCGCACCTCTGGCACTGAGTCATTTCGTTTTCAACGTCCTCCTTGAAAAACATTCCCGACCAGGCGCATATATTCTGTAGGATAGGTACGACGGACTGCCCCTTTTCAGTCAGGCTGTAGACTACCTTAGGCGGAATTTCATCGTAGGATTTGCGCTCCACCAGCCCCTCCTTAATCAATTCCTTAAGCGTGGAGGCCAAAACAGCATCGGTAATATTGCTCATTTCCTTGCGGATGTCACTGTAGCGGAGTGTTCCAAGAGAATTAAGCACACATATTATTCTGGACTTCCATTTGCCTCCGAATACGGTAAGCCCATACTCCAGCGGACAGCGAATATCCGTATCCATCTTTTTCTGATACAATATCAACACCCCTTTCCTACTACAATTATAACAGGTTACTACAAAAAGTAAAGTAACTATGAATGTATAACTATGAGCGAAGCGGCATGCCTATGGCAGATTTCTACACAATTTCCGCAGGCAATGCATTTTTCCGAGTCAACCTTGCTGTGCCAGCCGACCTGCATCTTTATGCCCTTCATGGGACACTGCTCTATGCAGGCGCCGCAGCCTATACATTTATTTATATCTATAAAAGCTACTTGTTTTTCCATGGCCTTTTCAAAAAAGGCAGGCCGGGCACAATGTCCCAACCCGCCTTGTTCCTTTGCGTTAATTAAAGTACCTTTTTGTTGTCTGCACCGGGAGTTGTAACAATAACCTTCTCGGGATTGATGATGAGAGCTCCTTTTGCTGTAGCAGCACCGTTGAACATCTGCTCAACCATAGCCTTGAATGCATCTACTACTGCGCCCTCTGTAACGTATTCAGCAACGCCCTTAATCTGATAGCCCTCAAGTGTCTTTGCATCGTAGGCTGAAATGGCAATCTTTCCGCCGTTTGCCTTTACGTTGTTTATTGTTGTTTCCATGAATACATCGCCGACTGCAAGCTTTCCGTCCTCTGTAATCATCTTGAATGCTACGGGAACTACGTTGGGTTCGCCGTTTGCACATGTAGCAAGATCCCACATGCTGTTGTTAAGGATATTTTTTACGTTTTCGTTCATCATTTTAAATTCCTCCTAAAAAAATTTTTATAATTTTTGATTTTCGTTTATATCGCTTTGCTTTATGGGCTAAGTATATCCGATTAACTAGAGCAAAACAAGATATTAATAAATTTAAAAGTCACTATTAAATTTCATAGTGATTAGTGGTTAGTGGGTAGTGGCTAGTGATTAGTGGGTAGTGATTAGTGAATAGATAATCACCTAATAAATAGAAACTAATAAATTTCATAGTGAGTTGCAAAACCCAACTTGCTGCTATATAATCGTCATATGTCGAAAATAATTTTAAAAATGTACTGCCAAGTGAAAGCTATGGTGTTACAACGTAAACGACATATGTCGGAAAAGCCTCGGAGCGGATATGCGAAAGCACTCAGCAATCGGGCTTACATATCAGTTTAAAAACGGAGGTGGCAATGTGGCAAGACCGGTAAGATGCAGAAGAATATGTTATGAACCGGAATACAAGGGCTTTAGTCCTGAGGGAATCGCTTCGGCGGAGACAATCACCCTGACGGTGGATGAATACGAATGTATCCGCCTTATGGATTTGGAAAAATGCACCCAGGAGCAATGCGCCGTAAAAATGGACATTTCCAGAACAACGGTGGCCGAAATATACAGCCTGGCAAGAGAAAAAATTGCCAAGGCCATTGTATACGGTATGCCGCTTATAATTTCCGGCGGAAACTACAGAATCTGCGGCGAAAACGATAACTATAACGGCACTAAATGCGCCTGCGGCAGTGCTTTTCGCCCAACAATAAATTTAGATTACAAGAAAGGAAGTAATACTATGAGAA
>JAJQDF010000190.1:3263-19420 GCA_021202325.1 Clostridiales bacterium
GAGAATAGCAGTAACCTATGATAACGGACAGATTTTTCAGCACTTTGGACACACAGAGCAGTTCAAGATTTACGATGTGGAAAATAACGAAATAAAGAGCTCACAGGTCGTTGACACCAACGGAAGCGGCCACGGAGCATTGGCAGGATTTTTAACAGCCAACGAAGTTGATACTCTTATATGCGGAGGTATCGGCGGAGGCGCTCAGACAGCCCTTGCCGAGGCAGGAATTAAGCTTTGCGGCGGAGTAAGCGGAAATGCCGATGCGGCTGTAAAGTCACTTATTGGCGGAGAGCTTGACTTCAACCCCGATGTACACTGCGAACATCACGACCATGAATACGGCGGAGAAGCGCATACCTGCGGAGACCATGGCTGCGGACACGGAAGCTGCCGCCACTAAAGAGTACGGAGGCTGATTGATATGAGCGAAAATTGTTCCCATGACTGCGAGCGTTGCGCCCAGAACTGCGGCGAGCGCACAAAGGAAAGTCTTTTGGAAAAATTACATGAAGGAAGCAATGTCAAAAAGGTAATAGGCGTTGTCAGCGGCAAAGGCGGAGTCGGCAAAAGCCTTGTTACTTCCATGCTGGCGGCAACATCCCAGAGAAAGGGCTTCAAAACCGCCGTACTGGATGCGGATATAACCGGCCCTTCTATCCCCAAGGTTTTCGGTGTCCATGAGCAGGTTGTAAGCGTAAACGATGTTATTATGCCTGCGGTTACTGAAAACGGAATTTCTATTATGTCATTAAATCTGCTGACAGCCGACGAAACCGATCCCGTCATTTGGCGAGGCCCCATTATTGCCGGAGCCGTTAAGCAGTTCTGGACAGATGTAAACTGGGGCGATATTGATTATATGTTCATAGATATGCCGCCGGGAACAGGCGATGTTCCTCTGACGGTTTTCCAGTCCATCCCCGTGGACGGCATTGTTATTGTGGCCTCTCCCCAGGAGCTTGTCAGCATGATTGTTGAAAAGGCCGTAAAAATGGCCAATATGATGAACATTCCGGTACTGGCGCTGGTGGAAAACATGAGCTATGTTATCTGTCCTCACTGCGGCGAGGAATTGCACATATTCGGAGAAAGCCATATCGAGAATATAGCAAAGAAATATGATATTCATTCCGTTGCAAAACTGCCCATAGATCCTGCACTGGCGGCGGCCTGTGACAATGGTAAGATAGAAAGCTTCGAAGGTGAATGGCTTAACAAGTTATTTGATGATATACAGAGCAGGTAATGCTCCTAAAAGCAGATTGGAGTGAAAGACATGTATAATTTTGATGAGATAATAGACAGAAGAAATACAAACGCACTGAACACCGACGGTTTCAGAGGCTATATATTCCACGCCGGCCCGGAGAAGGTTTTCCCCTACAAGGATGAGGAATTTGTCCGCATGTGGGTTGCAGACATGGAGTTTGGAGTTGCGCCGGAGATTGTTGAGGAAATACACAACCGTGTTGACAAAAGAATATTCGGCTACACCGGTGTATATGACGACGGATATTATCAGTCATTCCGCAAATGGTGCATAGACCACTATGACTGGGAGCCCAAGAAAGAAGAGCTCTGCTACAGCACAGGAATCATTCCTGCCCTCTATCAGCTTGTAGAAATACTCTGCACCCCCGATGAAAAAGTGCTGTTCAACTCACCGGCCTACGGATATTTTCTCCATGCGGCGGAATATTCAAATATTGATGTGCTGACCTCTCCCCTTAAGAAGGACGAAAACGGCGAATTTTTTATTGATTATGAGGACTTCGAGAAAAAATGCGCCGACACAAAATGCAAGATTGTTATTTGGTGCAGCCCTCACAACCCCACAGGCAGAGTTTGGAAAGAGCACGAGCTTAAGCGCGTTGCCGAGATAGTCAAAAAATACAATCTGTGGATTATTTCCGATGAAATTCACTGCGACCTGCTCAGAAAAGGACAGAAGCATATACCCATGGCAAAGGTCATGACCGATTATCCCAAGCTTATCACCTGCATGGCTACGAGCAAGACATTCAACATTGCAGGACTGGCCTTCTCTAACATAATTATAAGAGATGAGCCCACAAGGGAGCTTTTCAAGAGCAGAGACAAGCTTTTCGGCATGGTTAATCCCCTCTCATTGACAGCTGCAAAGGCCGCCTATGACAAGGGAGGCGCCTGGCACGAGGAACTGAAGAAATATCTGGACGGCAACTTCACCTTTGTAAAGGATTTCCTTGCAAAAAATATCCCCGATGCTGTTATGAACATACCTCAGGCCACATATCTTGCTTGGATAGACTTAGGTAATGTTCTGCCGGATGTTGACGACCTGGCAGACTTCTTTGCCAACAATGCCGGAGTACTTCTCGAAGCCGGAGATGCCCAGTTTGTAGGCAATGCCAAGGGCTATATCAGACTGAATTTGGCTATGCCCCGCTCGATAATTGAAACCGGCCTGAAACGCATGGCCAAGGCCATAGATAAACATATAAACAAATAAATCTAAATTCCTTTAAAAATGCCTGCCGCAAAATCAATTACGACAGGCATATCTTTTATTTATTAATTAGCTGAACTGCTGTTGAATAATTCGGCCAAAGTATCTGAATGCTCCTGGAATATCTCTAACAGATAGCTGTTCCAATGGCGTGCATCCTGTGTACTGCTTCCGAATACATAGTCCTCCTGGCCATAGTCTATTACATCAAATCCGGGGATAGCCTTGCTGGCTCCTGCTGTTCTGTATGCCACTGCATCGGCTAATGTGAAGCTTATGTTTGTAATATCGCTGCTGTCAACCCATGAGCTCAAATCCGTTCCGGTAGCCTCGGTGGCTGTGCCGTTTGCGGTCTGTGCTTCTGCGGCAGGGGTTTCTATTTCGTCTCCGCCGGCATGCTTAGCATACATCTGGTCAACATACAGTGAGAATGACTCGCTCAGAACTTCCGAAGGAACATGTCCGCCGTCCCACTGCCATTCAATGTTGGCGTCTACACCTGCATTGAGCATGGCAATCTGCAGATTAAGCGATGAGAACATGGACATATCGCCCTCTGCGGCTCCCATAAGTATGCGTACCCATGTGGGATCGTCTGTTCCGTCTGCTCCGATATAATTGAGGGGATCGTAAAGGTCTACGATGTTGTTTCCGTACTGGTCACCGGCCTCAATCTCGGCTATATCGCTTTCGTAAGCGGCAAGCATTTCATCGAATGTTGCATAGTTCTTGGAATCCGTACTGCTTCCTGCAGCCTGGGTTGTTCCGGCATCGGGTGTGCCTACATCCATTGTGTCGCCGGCGCTGTTTTCAGCAACTGCAGCATTGTCGAAGCTGCGGTCGTTTCCGCCAATTTCTCCGTCCGGTGCGCCGCCCATATCATTAGGCATATCTCCATCGGGTGTGGCGCCAGTTGTGGCGCTAGCTAAGCCGCCCATTTCTCCGGGCATATCTCCATCAGGGGCTCCATCCGGGGCTTCTCCCATGTCAGCAGGCATTTCACCGCTGGCTTCTCCGCCGATATCTGAAGGCATGTCGCCGTCCATTTCTCTGTCCATACCGCCGTTCATTCCTCCGCGGCCTTCTCCGTCAGCGTTATCGCGGCCGCCCATCATGCCGCCGCCCATAGCGCCGTCCATCATACCGCCCATCATAGCTCCGCCCATTCCGCCTGAGCTTCCTTTGGCGTAGCGGCCTTCAATGAATGCTTCTGCCTTATCGGCTGTTGTCATGGCCGCAACCTCATCATCGCTGAGAGCGTTGCCGTCTTCATCGAACCATGTCCAGCCCTCCGCATAGTCGAGGTTATCCAGATACCACTGGAGATTTGACTGGAACTCGGCAAGATAGAGGTCAAGATATGTGCCGCCGTAGCCGTTTGTATCGGCATATTTATCCATATCGTATTCTATTGTTAATTCAATTGTGTCGTCCTGGTCGCCGTCACCGTTTAAGTCAAAACCAACGTCGGCTTCGTTTACGCTGAGGTTCTGTTCGTTTATATACTCCATGTATTCCTCTGAAAGGTACTCAGCCAGCTGTGCCTGGAAATCTGAGCCGAATTCATAGGTTGTATCCATGTAGTACTCAAAGGCCATGGCCATATCGGCTTCCTTAAGGGAAGTAATTGCACTGTAGGCTATGCATCCCCAAACGCCGTCGGAAAGGTCATAGTCTGTGCCGTCTATTGTAACGGTTGTGATATATGTTCCGTCATCGGCTGCATATACGCCGACAGCGCCTACCGCCGCTTCATATGCGTAGAAATCGGAATTGTTGGATGTTGCGGCCAGCATTGTGGCATGGGCTCCGCCGCCCGAACCGCCGGTAGAAACAAAGTAGTCTACGCTTCCGGGAAGGTTTCCGAGAAGTATGTTGTACTTAACAAAGCGGACAGCGTTTTTCTGATCGACAAGGCATGAAGGCGCATCGCCGGTATATACTGTGTCGCCGTTTTCATCAGTCACTGTGTCCTGTTTGCCTCTGTTGCCGCAGGATACGTTGATATATCCCTCGGAGGCATAGGTTGTGGCGGCCAACGTGTTTGTGCTTGAGCTGTAGCCTGCCGCACCTGTGTTGATAATTACGGGAGCAGTGGCCGCTGTATATGTCTGACCGTTGGTGCTTACTATTTCAGCATCGTAGTCAATAACCAATGAGCCGTTTATGGCATCTGCCGCATCGGCTGATGTGACATCGGCTGTGCCGTCGCCGTCGGTATCAATACCGGTTATATATGCGCCCGGAACGCATACAGATACGCCCTGCTGATCCGGAATTTCCGGGTTTGTTACGGCAGATACTATTGAAAGCACCCACGCATCGGCAGTTTCGGAATATGTCCATTCCTGTTCTTCGTTGTTGGCAAGGTTAAGCTCTTCCTCAATAGCATAGTCTTCCTCGCTCTTTTCGGCGGCCTCTGCTGTTGTACTGCTGCCGCAGGCGGCAAGGGACAGTGTCATAGAGAGCACAACAATCGCCGATAATAATTTTTTCATTGTATTCATCTCCTAAAATTATTTTTAAACCTCATTGCTATGCAAAGTATACTTAGCTTACCTTAAATTTACTTAAAAATAAAATAAAAAATTTTCCAATTCCTCTTATTTTTTGTATCGGCTAAATAATTTTATCAGAAAAAGGCGGGAAACCCCGCCTCAAATCTGCTTATTTACATATCTGTATTCGTTTCTGTATCTGAAATAGTGACAGTCTCCCTTGCTGCCTGTCACAAAATCATACATTTCGTCCTCGTCCAGCTCCATGTCGCAGTAGTAATAGTCATACTCATCATCATAGAGATAGTATTCGCACATTTCACAGCACGATTTTATATCCTTCATGTTATCGCCCTATTCTAACCGTTATTAAAATAATTGTTTCCGATATATGCTTCGTTTAATCGTTCCTCTTCGGCTTATGGCGTCAGGTACTCCCAAGTCCTTTTTCGGCAGGCTCCTCATTCTGAATTCAGATGGTGAGTAGCCGGTCATTTTCCTAAAGGCTTTGCTGAATTCGCTCGGATGTACAAATCCCAGCTTTTCCGCGAAATTCTCCATATATACATAGTCGGAATACATCAGTTCAAAGCTGTTAAAAGCCCTGTATTCGTTGAGATATTCAACCGGCTTCGAGTCAAAAACCTCCCTGAATATAGAACAGCACTCCGGCATTTCAATCCCGGCATACTCAATAACATTCTGAACCTTAATGGGCTTGTCATAGTTTTGGAATATATATGTAAGCATTGTTTTCATCTTATCATGCTTATCCATGCTTTCGGCCTGCTCTGTGACGGCATTGCCGCAATTTGAAATAATGATTTTGCACAGCTTGTCAATTTTGCCGCAAATGACATCCTCCGTCAAGGCGGAAAATGTTTTTTCCAGCTCGGACATTATTTCCAATGCCTCGCACTGCCATTTTTCATCTCTGCGTATTTCTGAAACAGAAAATTTTATGCTGTCCTCATAGGGAAAGCAGAAGCTTACATATTCGCCGTCATTGGAAAGATCAACCACTGAATGTATAAGGCCGCCGTTTATGAATATTGCTTCGCCGGTGTTCAAATCATATCTCTTGGAATTTACCTGCACCTCGGCATTGCCCTTTGTCACAATGGTGAACTGAAGCTCGTCATGCCAATGGTAGTTTCTTATCCATTTTAGCGACGGAAAATATTTATTGAAGTTTGCTCTGTACATTTCAACTTGAAAGTTAGTTTTATCCATTTTCATCACCCTTGGTCCCTTTTTGTCTAAACTGTTTCGGCGTGCATCCCATTGTCTGTTTAAATGCGGCAGTGAAATTGCTCTGGCTTGAAAATCCCACCTTACTGGCCACCTCCGCAATGGGCATGTCGGAATACAGCAGTTCTATACTCTTATTTATTCTGTACTCCTTAAGGAAGGAATACGGAGAAGTATGGAGAAGCTCCCTAAATATGCGGCTTCCCTCCGCCTTGCTCACGCTTGCATAATATGTTATGTTGTTCAGGCTGATATCCTGATCATAATTAAGATATATGAATTTCAGCATTTCCTGTAATCTCAGCTGGCTGTGGAGTGTTTTGGAAGGCTGTACCTCGCTGTCCTTATCGTAATTATCCACAATATAATACCACAGCTCGGCAAGCTTAATTGCCACATAATATTCCTTGCCCTTGGGAGTATCGGAAAATATTTTTTCCAATTCCTTTAGTATTTCCAAGGCTTTGCACTGCCATTCACCGGTTGGCCGAATTTCCACCATGGGCATTCTGCCGTAGGCCGTATAGGGCAGTACGTAGTTCTGCTCCATAAGGCTCCCCTGGAAAAATGAAAGCACCTTATATGGAAAGTTGAAGCTTACATACTCGCCATCCTCGGACAAGTCCGCCACCGAATGCATTGTACTGCTGTTTATGAACACCGCCTCGCCGGCATTGAAATCATACTTATCCGAATTGACCTGTATAACGGCACTGCCCTTTGTTACCAATGTAAGCTGCAGGTCTGTGTGCCAATGCAGGTCGTCAATCCATCTGCCCTTCGGATTCATCCCTGCCCTATTTGCTTTGAACATCTCAATGGGGAATTTGCTGTCTTCAAATATATTTAATTCAAAAAACTAATCATACTCCAATGTCATCACCTCATATGCAAGCCTGAGAAGCCATAAAAAATTTAAGATTTTGATAATTTCTGACAACATTATTATAACATCTCATTTCCTTAAGTGCTATAATTTCTCAAGAAGTTTATTAAAAAGGAGTCAAAAAAATGGGAAACGAAAACAGCGTAATGGAAAAAAGATTTGACAGCGAACCGATATTCAGTCTTGTTATAAGGCTTGGCATACCGGCGATGTTTGCGCAGTTTTTTAATGTATTATACACTATCGTTGACAGGATATTTGTCGGCCAAATTGCAGAAATCGGCGACACCTGCCTTGCTGCCGTAGGAATATGCGCCCCGGCGCTCACCGCCATAACGGCCTTTGTATCCCTTGTGGGCACAGGCGGCGCCGCAGTGATGAGTATGTCCATGGGACGAAAAGACAAAAAGACAGCCCAGGAGGCCGTAAATACGGCATTTATAACACTCATAGCCATAGCCGTGGCCGTAACAGCAATTCTTTTGATATTCGAAAAGCCTCTGCTCTACAAGCTCGGCTGCAGCGATGCCCTCTACCCCTATGCCACACAATATTTTAAAATATACGTACTTGGCACAATAGCCGTACTTTGCGGAAGCGGCATGAACCAGTTTATTCTCGGACAGGGACACTCTAAACAGGGCATGATTGCCATAATTATCGGTGCGGTACTGCATACGGTTCTTGCTCCCATATTTATATACGGGCTCAATTTAGGCATAGCCGGTGCGGCAATAGCAACTATAATCTCCCAATTCTGCGTAATGTTCTATGTGCTGAAATTCCTTTCGAGAAAGGATATTGAGCTGAGGATACAGCTTGGCTGGAGCGCAAAAATGTTCAAGCGCATACTGTCAATCGGCACACTGCCGTTCTTTATAATACTGTTGGATAACCTTATTGTTATACTGCTTAACACAACAATAAGAAAATATGCCGGCGATGCCTACGGCGACCAGCTTTTGAGCTGTGCTTCGGTTGTACAGAGCTTCATGGTAATTGTATTCTATCCTGCCCAAGGGGTAACCACCGGCTGCGGAACACTTTACAGCTACCACTTCGGCGCCGGAAACTATCAAAAGGTAATGAGCGTATTCAAATATGTTTTCCTGCTCTGCGCCGCATATATGTCGGTGCTTTGCGTTGCGTCCCAGCTTATACCGGAGGTATTTGCCGGAATGTTCATAAATGAAGCGGAAACAGTTTCCCTTGCGGCAGAATGCATACAAAAATACACATTGGGAATACTTGGCGTTGCGGTACAGTATGCCATTGTTGACGGCCTGACCGCCATGGGACAGATAAAATTTGCCCTGCCGCTGTCGCTGTTCAGAAAGATTCTTTATGCGGTCTGTGTTGTAGTAATACCTATGTTTTCCGCACTTGAAAACATATTCTGGTGCGCCACAATATCTGACTTGGTCGGGGCGTGCTTCACAATAATAATATTCTCGGCCGTTGTCGCCCCTCTGCTCAAAAAGAAGATGGCCAAGGCCTGAAAGTGCATATGTAACTACATTTTTACATTATAAAAGTCAATGGAAATGCGGTTTCCATTGGCTTTTTTAGCGCCATTATCTTTCTGTTTTTATTCCGCAGATAAAGAATTTCACTGCAATGCAAGCAGATTTGCCTAAAATGTCCCACATAGTGCAGGAAGAATACTGTACCTAAATTTCTATCTGATGCTCTTATCAGCTCAGCTATTCTCTCCCTTCCGGCAGGTAAAGCAGGCAATTGACCTAACAGTGCTGAGTTCAGCGGCCGCATACCGGCTCTCCAATCTCTTTTTCAGGCTTTCCGCAGTTTCAAATGGAGTAGTGAAGAATCCCTTTGGTACATACAGATGCTGTATAAACCAATCTGTCCGGGCAGTTTCTTTGGCAACATAAAAACAGCCGCATAGGCATCCGCCGGGCTTCAGCACCCTAAACACTTCTCGGTAAGCCGCCTCTTTGTCCGGGAAAGCATGAAAACCGTTGAGGGATAATACAATATCGAAGGAACCGTCTAGGAATGGCAGTTTGCCCACATCTCCCTGCAAAAAATGAATATTAGTCAGGCCATCTCTCTCGGACCGCCGCTGTGCCCGAGCCATCATATTTTCGGAATAATCCACACAAGTAATGCTTGCATTGGGCAGCGTTTGATAAATCGGCATAGTTAGTACGCCTGTACCTACAGGCACTTCCAGCAGTGTGCCTGAAAAATTCTCAGGGATGCCGGAGAGCGCACGTGACAGATACTCACAGTTTTCTTTCTGCCCCATTGCCCATACAAGGCGGCACACGGCCTTTCCCGGCAAGGTTGAGCAGGTAATCATGCCGTCGTAAAATGTCGCTTCTTCACCGAGAATGCGGTATGCTGATTTTATCTCATTATATCTGTTCATATTAGTTACTCCTGACCATGTATTAGTAATGCCTAACTAATTCTATCAGATATATACGGAGAAAGCAATACAGAGACGAACAATTTTGTTCTAAAGCAAAATAATTCATACGAAAATACAGACTGCGAAAGCGACCGGAAATCACTTTAATATTTTAGTTTTTTTCTGCTCACACTTGCTTACAGCGGTTTTCTTTCATTAATAAGTAAAATCTATTGTATATACGGCATAAATTGAAAAGCTCCATATTTTTTCTTAATAAGGCTTCAAAAGCGGAATATTTTAACCATAATTTTACATTATAAAAGCCAATGGATATGCGGTTTCCATTGGCTTCGTTGGTATATGCAGATTTATATTAACCTTATCCTTATGCTCTCATCTTTTACTCTTCCTGGTCAGCGGAAGCACCGACTCTATGAGATTCTTTGTCGGCTCGCTGTCGGGGTTGGTAAGTATCTTTTGTGTATCGCCTATTTCAGCTATCTTTCCTTCGCTCATGACGGCTATCCTATCACAGAGTGCCGCCGATAAAGGTATATCATGGGTAATGAAAAGCATAGCCATATTTGTCTCCCTTTTCATTTTTTTCAGCAGCTCCACAATCTGCGCCTGAACAAGGACATCCAATGCGCTGGTGGCCTCATCGCATATGAGAAGCTTGGGCGAGCATATGAGTGCCCGGGCAATGGCCGCCCTTTGGCATTCGCCGCCGCTGAGTGACGATGTTTTCTGGCCGGCATAGGTTCTCTTAAGGCCTACATAGTCCAGCAGCTCGTAGGCCTTATCCTTTAGCTCGGCCTTATCATATATTTTGTAAGCCGCCGCACCCTGCATAACTCCTTCCAGCAGTGTGTCCCTTGGATCAAATGAATCCTGGGGATTTTGGAATATCATCTGCATTCCCTGACCTGCCGGCTTCAGATACAGGCCAGTGTTTATCTCTTTTCCGTCAAATATAATTGAGCCGCTGTCCTCCTTAAGAAGCCTTGCGATAATGGCTGCCGTAGTGCTTTTTCCGCAGCCGCTCTCCCCAACAAGTCCAAGACATTCGCCCTCCTCAATGGTGAAGCTGACATTATCCACGGCTTTGAACAGCTTTCTGTCTTTTCTAAAGCTTTTGCTTATATTATTTATTTCAAGAAGCGCCATTATAAAGCACCTCCCTTTTCCGCCGCATAGGGGCAGGCCGTTCTGTGGGATGGCGAAACATATATATCCTGCGGCTCGTCTGTCAGGCAGTTATCACTCATAATAGGGCACCTTTCGGCAAAGGGACAGCCCTTCATATTCTTTGTAAACAACGGCGGCATACCGTCCAGTCCGCCGGAAATATTTCCGGACATATCGGGGACGGCCTCCATAAGCGCCTGTGTATATGGGTGCCTTGGGTTTTCCAGTATATCCTCCGCTTCGCCAAGCTCAACGATTCTTCCGCCGTACATAACGGCTATTTTATCTGAAATCTGCGTAATAACGCCCATGTTGTGGGAAATCACCACAAGGGATATGCCGAATTTATCCCTCAGAAGCTTCATAAGCTTCACAACCTCCAGCTGTGCCTTCACATCCAGGGCGCTGGTAGGCTCATCCCCCAGCATAAGCTTCGGCGAATTTATCATCGCCGCCGCAATAGATACCCTCTGGCACATGCCGCCGCTCAGCTCAAAGGGATAGGATTTAAGTATGCGTTCGGGATCGGTCAGCAGCAATTTTTCCATAAGCTCCGCCGCCTCTTTATCTGATTCCCTGCGGCTTATCTTCCGTCCGTGAACCCTTATGGTTTCATAGAACAGCGACGATATTGTTTTTGTGGGATCCATCGCCAAAAGAGCGTTCTGAGGTATCATTGAGATTTCGTTTCCCCTTATTTCTCTGAGCCTGTTCTCACTCATGCCGGTCAGCTCGCTGTCCTCGAATTTTATGCTTCCCTCTATAACTGTGTTTTTGCCAACAAGCATCATAGCCGAGCGTATAAGCGTAGTTTTTCCGCAGCCGCTCTCGCCGACGATTCCCAATATCTCGCCCTTTTCCACGGTCAGGTTGATGTTTTTGAGTATGGGCACATCGTCATAGGAAACCTTTAAATTCTCAATTTTCAGAACGCTCATGTTTATCAGTCCTCTAAATATACGTTAGCATCAAGAAGATAATACTCCGAAGGATTAGTGTGCAGTCCTTTGACATTTGAACCCATTACATAATAATAATTCGAATGTCCCACAACTATATATCCTGCATCCTCGGTTATCTTTGACTGTATTTCCTTGGCCAGCTCAACTCTTCTTTCGCTGTCAAACTCAACTTCCAGTTCCTCTATAAGCGCATCAACCTCAGAGTTGGAATATCCGCCGTAGTTTGAGCTTCCGCCGGTCTTGAAGGCTATGTCGGCAAAATACTGGGGATCGCCGGTGGGAACCATAGTGAAGCTAATCATCATAAGGTCAAAATCGCCGGTTTTCTGCTGTTCGCTGACAGACTCGTAAACCTCTACGGAAATGTCAATGCCAATCTTTTTGGCCGATGAAGCTATTTCATTGCAGAAGCTTGCAAGCTCGGCCTTTGTGCTGTATGTCAAAAGTCTCAAAGAAATGTTTTCTCCGTTTATTTCTCTTATTCCGTCGCCGTCTGTGTCAACAATTCCGGCTTCGTCAAGCAGGGCATTTGCTCCGTCTATGTCGTATTCATAGCCGTCTGTTCCGCCAAATGCCATGAAATCGGGATAAAGCTCAGCTGCAGGTGTAGATGCTCCTTTATTTATTATCTCCGCATAGCTTTCCTTGTCAATAGCCATGCTTATTGCCTGTCTTACGGCCTTTTCCTGAAGTGCTTCGTTAGAGTAGTTAATGAATATTACCTGTCCCCTTGAACCGGCAACTCCGTCCACGTTGTAAAGGCTTTCATCCTCGAAAAGCTCCAGGCTTGTGGAAGGCATACTTACGGAAATATCGCTCTCGCCGTTCTGCTGTGCCATTGCCAATGTGCTTGTGTCGCCGATAATGTTAATAATTGCTCCGTCAAGCTTGGGTTCGCCTCCCCAATAGGAAGCGTACTTTGTTACCTCTGCCCTTGTGCCAACCTCATAGCTTACGGCCATGAAAGGACCTGTGCCTATGGGCTGAGTTGTCGGATCCTCCTCTGCGGTAACATCGATTATACCTGTCAGCGGCTCGCAAAGGCCGTTCATAAACGCAGGAACAGGCTTTGTTGTTGTAACAGTAAGCGTCTGTCCGTCGGCCTCCATGCTGTCGATATAGAGAGTTTCATTGAAGCGGGCATTTATACCTGCTGTTCTCTCCCAGCAAAGCTTAACGCTTTCAGCTGTCATTTTGTTTCCATTCTGGAATGTAACGTCATCTCTAAGTGTTATCACCCATGTATATTCGTCCTGCATTTCGCAGCTTTCTGCCAGCAAAGGCTGGGGCTCAAGGTTGTCATCCAGCTTATACAGTGTTTCGGTAATACCCCATCTGGATGTGTACCAGCTGCCCCAGCTCTGAGCAAGGTCAAGGCTTGTGGGGTACTGGGTATCGGCAACAACTATGATATTGGAGCCTGTTTCCTCAGCTTCTGTTTCTGTCTCAGTTTCTGTCTCGGTGGAAGTATCAGATGATGAACATCCGGATACAACACCGGCACATAATAATGCAGCAATAATTATTGAAAGTAACTTTTTTTTCATTTTTATCCTCCTCATATAATATTTTAATATATTTTCATTAGGCAATAATGCAGTACCCTAATGAAAATCAAATATGTTATGTATTGCTTTATAAATGTTTACAGTCAGCTTTTACCCGCTGATTTTATCTCTAAGTTTCTCCCCGAACAAATTAAATATTGCCGCCGTTATGAATATTGCCGCCGCCGGAATAAACACAAGCCTTACGTCCGTCTGTATATATCCCTTTCCGGCGTTTATCATTGCTCCCCATTCGGGTATGCTCTCGCCGACGCCCACTCCCAAATATGACAGTGCGGCAATCTCCATTATTATGGAGGCTATGCCCAGTGAGGCGTTGACGATAAGGGGCTGAATTATGTTCGGTATTATTCTTCTTACTATTATTCTTATATGCGATTCGCCGCAGACTCTGGCGGCCCTTATGTAGTTATGCTGTTTTGCCGTAAATGTAAAGCTTCTGGCCAGTCTGGCGTACTCAACCCATTCGACTAAGCACAGCGCAATTATGAGATTTCTTATTCCCAGTCCCATCATGCCGGCAACGGCTATGGCAAGTATTATCTTCGGGAAAGCCTGCATAATTGTAATAAGCTTTGTGAGAACCACGTCCACCGCTCCGCCGAAATAGCCGGAAACAACACCTATGAGCGTTCCGAGAGAAAACACAATAAGCGTAATGGCAAGACCTGCAAATATGGATGTTCTCGCTCCGTATATTATTCTGGAAAGCATACATCTGCCCAAATGGTCGGTGCCCAGCGGATACTCAGCACATGGACCAACCTGTGCCATCATTATGTTTGTTTCATTGGGATCATTGGGCGCAATAATAGGCGCCAGCACCGCAATTATAAGAAGCGCCAGCACAAATGCCGTTATTATTTTAAAGCCGAGGTTATTATTCTTTTTCATCTCATTACCTCCGCTCATATTTAATTCTAGGATCTATTATGGCCGAAAGTATATCCACAGCGAGATTTACAATCAGATAAACCAAGGCGCACCAAAGCACAAAGCCCTGTATAAGGTTATAATCCATCCTTGATACGGCACTCACGGCAAGGCTTCCGATTCCGTTTACCGAGAATATTCCCTCGATTATTGCCGAGCCGCCCAAAAATACGCCCACATATATGCTTATGCAGGTCAGTATCGGTGCGGCGCTGTTTTTAAGCACATGGCTGAAAAGTATCCTTTTGTAGCCAACGCCTCTGGCAATTGCGCCCTCAACATAGGGCTGTTCCAGCTGTTCAAGGACAATGGCTCTCACCTGTCTTACCATTTTTGAGGCGCACTGTATAACGAGGACCGCTATGGGAAGCACCAGTCCCCTCATTCCGTCCGCTGCTATTACCGTGAACCATTTCAGCTTTATGCAGAAAAACCACAAAAATAATATGGACAGCACAAAAGACGGCATAGAAATTCCAAAGAATGAAAATATTCTGAGTACATTATCCAAAAGCCTGTCCTTGTACACGGCACAGAGTATTCCCAAAGGTATGGATACCGCCGCCGTTATGGCAAGGGATATGAATGTCATCTTGGCAGTCGGCGCCATACGCTCGATAAGCTCTGTAGTTACTGCCCTTCTTGTGGTATAGGAAGTGCCCAGGTCGCCATGGATGGCGCTATTTATCCAATTGCCGTACTGAACAATGAATGGCTTATCCAGTCCCATTATTTTTTCCTGTTCCCGTATTGCTTCTTCGGAAATCATTCCGACATTACCGTCAATTCCCGCCAGCCAAATTTCAGCCGGATTTTTGGGCGAAATATACATAATTGAAAATGTTATGAACGTAATTCCGACAAGAACCACCGCAATCTGAGCAATATGTGAAAATATTTTTCTTAAGGCAGTTTCGGTACGTCCCATTATCAATAAATCCTCCTTATAACAACCAAAAATTCAGGATACAGTTCATACTGCATCTGTTCCTTGGTATTATAAACATAAGGGTTGAGATTTTCAAGAACTTCGAATTTAAATCCTGCCTGGGCTGCCCAGAAATGTCTGTCCCAAAGCGGTCTGTTTTTGTATGTCATGGGCAGATCAAATGCCAGTCTTTCCAAATCGGCTGTTCTGCTGTATACAAAGCCGCTCTTTTCTATTATCTTTCTGCGGTTTTCCTCCCAAGCGGCTCTGTATGCGCCGTCCTTAAGGTAGTAGTACCATTCCGCATCAAAATAAACCATTGTTCCGCCGACCTTGAGCTTGGATGCCCAGTTTTTCATCTGAGTTTCGGGATCGGTAAGCGTCCATGTTACATCCCTTGACATGATAAGGTCAAACTTTTTGTTCTCGAAAGGAAGCAGACGTCCCACCTGACGGAAATCAATGTTTGTACCCATAAGAGCTGAATTGCGTCTGGCCTTATCGAGCATATCCTCGCTCATATCAACGGCGGTAACCCTATGTCCTCTCATGGCCGAAAGTATGGCAAAGAATCCCGGGCCTGTACCGATGTCAAGCACATCAAGCGGTCTGTCCTCCAAAACCTGAGAGAATATAAGATTTTCCCAAGCCTCTTTTTTACTGGAAAAAAGCTGTCCCAGGTTCTGTTTGCTGTAGCTTGAGGAGCGATCCTTCCAATATTCGGCCATTCCGCCCTCAAGCATATCGGCTGTTTTCACAGTTGTATTTAAGTCTATGGTCTGTACATTTTTTTCGTTATCAAGTGTTATCATAAAATTTACCTCCCGTTTTTCCGCGAAAAAACATAAAAAGGCCACTAAAAACGTAGTTTATTTGCGTTTTTAGTGACCTTCATGATCACGTCTGTTCATTAAAATAAAATATCTAAAAACGGCTTCAGCCGAAAAGGTATATTTCACTATATACTCATCGATATTTATTATAGTACACTTATTCAAAAATGTCAACCATTTAACGGAGAAAGGTGTGGACACACAGCGCATATTATAAGAAATCGAGAAGCGAAAATGGTAAT
>JAJQDF010000235.1 GCA_021202325.1 Clostridiales bacterium
GGGAGGAAGCCATTTGACCAAAAAGTCAATGAGAAAGGTATGAGCGGAGAAGAAAAAATCAGTTTAACACCGGAACTGATAGAGGAGTTTTTGGAATACCTTAGGCAAAACGGAAGGACAAACGGAACACTCATAAAGTACAGAAGAGATTTAAATAGGCTTTGCGATTTTCTTGGAGACGATAAAACGTTGGATTCCGATACACTCAAAAACTGGAAAGAAAGCATGACGGAACAGAAAATGAACGTCGAAACGGTTAATGCGAGAATGTCAACAGGAAATAACTTAATGCGTTTTATCGGACAAAACAGTTGGCAAACGAAGAGGATTAAGAACAGGGGAGAAAATACGTACAAATCCCCCGTGCTTACAAGGGAGGAATACCTAAGACTGCTGTTGGCGGCAAAACGTTTGAATAAGGAAAGGACATATTTCCTTGTTAAAACCATATGCGGAGTGGGACTCAAGGTCGGGGAAATTCCACAGCTGACAGTAGAAATGCTGAAAGCCGGCGAAGGAATAATCACAACGGTTGGCAGTAAGCGAAAAATCTATATTCCTTCGGCGCTGGCAAACGAGCTTATGGAATACACCGTAAGAAAGGGTATTACCGAAGGCTCTGTATTCATTACAAGAAGCGGAAAAGAGATTGGCAGAGTAAACATTCACAATGAAATAAAGGAATTGGCTGCGGAAGCCGATGTAGATGAAGAAAAATGCAGTCCCAGCAGTCTGTGGAAACTGTATTTGAGCACTAAAAAAGAAATTGACGACCGTCTGGAGATATATGCCAGACAGACCTACGAACAGATACTGCAGACAGAGCAAACCGTTAGTTCGTGGGTGAGCTAAAAGAAAGGAGATACTGTCATTGCTGGTAACATTGGCAATGGTATTATCAATGCTGCCGACAGTGGCATTTGCAGCGGATGCAACAACTCTTACGGATGGAGGTAGTTTGACATCCGGCGAGTATGTGTTGGAAAATGATATTATCTTGACTACTGACATCACTATTCCTGTGGGTGCAGAGGTAACAATTGACCTTAATGGTAACGAACTTAAAGGAACAGGTACTGGCCGTGTTATTACTGTTTATGGCATATTGACATTGACAGACACCAGCAACAACGGCAATGGCACAATCACCGGAGGTGAAGCAGACGGTGGTGGTGGCGTATGTGTAGGTAATGATGCAACGTTTACCATGAACGGTGGTACAATAACCGGTAATAAAACAGACACATATGGTGGTGGCGTAGATGTAAATGTTGGGGCAACGTTTACCATGAACGGCGGTACTATAACCAACAATACAGCAAACTATGGTGGTGGAGTGTGTGTATATGGAACCTTTATTATGACAGGTGGAGAAATATCCGGGAATACAGCAACTTCTTATGGCGGAGGTGTATTTCTCGTAGATGGTAGTACGTTTAAAGTAAGCAGCACCCCTGTTATCAAGAATAATACTTGTAGTGAAAAAACCAACAATGTTTATTTGGCTAATATGAAATACATTACCCTTGAAGGTGTACTTGAAGACGGTGCATCTATAGGAGTGACAACACGGTATAGCCCTGACGAAGATGGTATCCAGATTACAACAACTGAGGATACAACAGAATACTATGCAACAGCTTACCAGTACTTCATTCCGGATGCTGAAGGTGTAATTTCATATTATAAAGATGACGGATATGTTGTGTTCTTAGATGGTACATCTTATCATACTGTAACTCTTACACTGACAGGTGCAACTACAGAGGATGCTACATACTATGTATTTCTTAAAGGCGGAACAGAATATTATGAAGCAACTGTTACGGCTGCTGATGATTATGAACTTCCTGAGAATATCACTATATATATAAATGGTTCAGAGTGGGGTACGTGTAAAATTGATGGCACAAATGGAACCATATGTTACAATAGTGAGGGTACTACAATAGTTGTCTATGGAGCTACAAGTTATGCAAAGAATTATGAAATAGTATTAGAGGCAGTAAGTACTACTGCAGCTACCTATTCAATAGGTCTCTCTGACGATTCAGAAAATGTTAACAGCATAAGTCCGGAAGGAAGTGTTGAAGCAGGAGAAACAATTACCATTACACCGGATGATGGCTATACAATAACTGGTGTTACCATAGAATGCGAAGATACCTCAGTAGAAGTACCTACTGCAACAAAAAATAGTGATGGTACATGGTCATTCACTATGCCAGCATCGAATGTAACTGTAACAGTAACAACAGAAGAAACCTACAATATAATAGTTACCAATAGTAGCTATTCTCGCGGCGATGTAGATGTTGATGATGAAGCGGCTGAAGGAGATACAGTAACAATAGAAATAGATCCTGACAATGGATACAAAGTTTCTAAAGTTACAGTAACTGGTAATGTTAGTGGCGATACTATTTATAGTAAATCAGGTTCATCTACTACACATACATTTACTATGCCAGATGAGAGTGTAATAATTAAAGTTACATATGAGAAGAAGAGCAGTTCATCAGGCGGTTCATCATACAGCCTTGAAGAGGGAAGCTCAAGCTCATCAAGCGGTTCAAGCTCATCCGATAGCGATACAACATCTGACATATTCAAAGACCTTAGCACAAGCCATGTTTACTATGATGCAATCATGGAAGCTTACGAGAATGGCTGGATGGTTGGCATAAGCGACGACACATTTGCGGCTGACGGATACCTCACAAGAGCTATGGCTGCACAGATTCTTTGGAATCTTGAAGGCAATCCTGAACCTGAAAATGTTGCACCGTTCGTCGATGTAACAAGCGATGCATGGTATGCAGATGCAGTAGCGTGGGCATCTGAAAATGGAATAGTTATAGGATATGACTATATACATTACGGTCCCAACGACTATGTAACAATGGAGCAGTTCTGCATTATGCTTGCTAAATACAGAGGAGAGGTAGTGCCCGAGTACACAGGCAACTCACCCTATGCAACGAGGGGATGGGTAGCATACATGATAACAAATTAAGATGAAATCCCCGAGGATTTCATCTTGTGGCGGAGGTAACGGAAAAAGTTCCAGGAGAAACTTTTGCCGTTACATTGGACACTCACTAGGTATAGAAGTGGTCGGAAATGAATTCCGGCCACTTTTTAGGTTTTTGGAGAAAATTTTAAGCTGAGGTAGAGCTTAAGGCGTAGGCAGTTTAAGGTAACTTAGATGGATAACAGTTACCGCTTGAGGAATTCATTTCCGAAAGTGTCAAAGAATTAAAATTAGCCGAAGTAAAATAAAATGTTTCGATGGTTTTACGGAACATTTTATTTTACCGCCGAAAATAAGCTGAAAGCCATCAGGATTTCAGCTTAGCGGCTTTGCCGCAAAATGCTTGAAGTTGCTTCAAACATAAGTTATAATAATGTAAGAATCGAATTTGAGGAGGAAGAGCTATGAGCAATGAAGTCGAAAAACTGAAAAAAATAATAGACGAGAGTGACAATATTGTATTTTTCGGAGGAGCCGGCGTTTCTACCGAGAGCAATATTCCGGATTTCAGAAGCGAAAATGGAATATATAATGCAGTAAACCAGTACGGCTATCCGCCGGAAACTATGCTCAGCCATAGCTTTTTCGTATCGAAGCCCGATATTTTCTTTGAATATCTGAAAAAAACGCTCATATATCCCGATGCAAAGCCCAATAATGCCCATATTGGTCTGGCGAAGCTTGAGAAAATGGGAAAACTGAAGGCAGTTGTTACTCAGAACATTGACAACCTTCATCAGATGGCCGGAAGCGAAAAGGTCTACGAGCTGCACGGAACGCTTTATAAAAACTATTGCGTTAAATGCGGAAAGAAGTTCGATATAGACTATGTGATGAACAGTGATGGCGTGCCTAAATGCGATAAATGCGGCGGAATTGTGCGCCCTGATGTTGTATTATATGAGGAAGGTCTTGATAGTGCGACTATTTATGCTTCTGTTGATGCTATACAAAAGGCGGACGTGCTTATCGTTGGCGGAACGAGTCTTAATGTATATCCTGCCGCCGGACTTATTGACTATTATAAGGGCAATAAGCTTGTGCTGATAAACAAAAGCGAGACGCCCTACGATGGCAGAGCTGACCTTATAATACGGGAAAGCATCGGCGAAGTGTTTAAACAGGTGCTGGATCTGTAATTAACGGATGAGAGTAATTAGTTAAATTAGAATTAATTGGGAATAAATAAATTTTTAAATTTAATTTAAAAATTTCTTGACAAATAATAGATGTTTTGGTACAATCATTAATGCACTGTGAGCTTTGAAAATTGAAC
>JAJQDF010000096.1 GCA_021202325.1 Clostridiales bacterium
TTCCTTGCCCTCCACATATATTCCGTCGTTGAGCATACTCTGTTTATCGCTTTCCAAACCTGCCACAGGTATATCCGTCACCATATATATGCCTTCTTCGCTGTTCTCGTAGAATACTGTGACATAGTCATTATATACGCCGACAACATATCTTTCGTCATATTTTCCGCCGACATTTTTTTGAAGCACAACCTCGTCGGAGGAAAACGCCGTCACCTGCCAGTCCGGATAATATTCCTTGACATCGGACATGCTCTTTCCCATAAGTTCAAAGGGACAGCTCCCCAATATAATATCAGTAGTATCGGTATTTACATTATAAATCTCATAGCTGAACACAGCCGTCTCCGAAAGTCCGTCGGAAACGGTCGTCTGTGCTGTTTCTTCTTCAATATCCGTCTGTATATTCAATTCCGAAATATTATTTTCTTCCACGCTTTTTGTATTATCATTTACGTAAAAATATGCCGCCGCAGCTCCTGCCGAAAATACGGCTGCAGATATAATTACACCGGACACTATATAACCCGTTTTTCCCATAGGTATCACCTCATGGGAGATTGTTCCCAAAAAGCGTATTAATTATACAAGCCGGCGTTTACATCATGCCTGCAATAATCGATGCACCAACGCAAACGACAGATAGCACCGGGCAGACATACTTCATAAAAGCAATCATTGCCTTAGGATATTCAAATTCATTTTTGTTTACCTTCCAATGGCAGAATAAATCGCAAAGTGCAAAGAACACCGGCATTCCGAGAACGGCGAACCACTTAGGCGCATAGCTTGATACATCTCCGCTTATGCCCCACTGCACAGGAATCTGTTCCGGCAGACTGCCGTATAATATCAGTCCCACCGCCGCCGGCAGCAAACAAATAATAATTGTCAGCAAAAGCTGTTTTCTATTACTCATAGCAAAAACCTCCTGAATAAAGTTTATTGCCAAACCAATTAAAAGTCAAGCGGCTAAGCGGCTAAGAGAAAATCCTGGCGGATTTTCTCTTATTGTTGGCAGTAAAAGCAAAAATTCCAGTAGAAATTTTTACTTAATGGTCGCAACCAATAAAACTTTGTTTTATTGGTACGCTCCGTCGCCGTTTGACTTAAGAATTATTATGAAAACTAATTTGTATTCTTAAGTCAAACGGCTTTACATCGGCTTTATCCTATGTCTTGACACTTTCGGAAATGAATTCCTCAAGCGATGACAGCTATTCATCTAATTTACCTCAAACTGCCTACTCCTTAAACTCTACCTCTACCTCGATTTTTCTTTCAAAAACCTAAAAAGTGGCTGGAATTCATTTCCGACCACTTCTATACCTAATGAGTATCCAATGTAACGGGAAAAGTTTCTCCTGGAACTTTTCCCATTACTTCCATCACAAAACGGAACCCCGTTCCGTTTTAGCGGCTCTGCCGCTAAGCAGGCGGAAATCGAAGATTTTCGCCTAAGCGGCTTACGCCGCGCCTTCGTTCCACACCTTGTTCGGCAGTATGTCTGTCCAATCTTCGGCCTCATTCAAACTATCTCTCGTATATTCATGATAGTTCGTGGCCTCAAGCACTTCGTAGTAGTACCATGCATATTCTAAGTTATCAGGCCACTGTTTAGCGTCCTCATGAAGGCCGTCCTCATCAACTTCTCTGCCAAGAACATTGTTTATAAGTGTCATTGCCTCGGCTCTTGTTATTGCTGTATCGGGATTATATTTTCCGTTATATCCGGCAACCCAGCCCTTAGCATATGCCGAATTGATATATACATTGGCCCAATGTCCGCTTATATCGCTGAAAGCATCCTCATCAGTGTATACAATCTCATCGAAGAATGAAACTATTGTAGCAAATTCAGCCCTTGTGATGTTGTCATCCGGTCTGTAAGTATTTGCATTAGCATCGCCATGGAGTATGCCCGCATTTGTCATTGTAGCGATAGCTTTCAGATACCACTGGCTTTCATCTACGTCATCAAAAGTCTGATATGTTGTAAAATAGGTATTCCTTGTATTGTCGTCCAGCAGTCTGTAGAATATCGTAGCTACCTCTGCCCTTGTTATGTTGGCAGTGGGACGGACTGTACCGTCAGGATAGCCGCTGATGTACTGGAAATGCTCATCTGTGTTGAGCTTGATATCGCTGTCATAATCTTCATCATCTTCTTCGTCGTCATCGTCTGAAGTGTCTATCTCTTCGAGGCTGTAGGATGAACCGCCGCCTCCACTGCTGGATTTCTTCTCGTATTGAGCAACGAATGTAAGATCACTTGTTACGGTCAACTCTTTAACTTCTGATGCAGTATAATACTTTCCATCTGTTTCACAATACCAATTAACAAATTTATAACCGCTGTTAGGATCAACTTCAGGAACTGTGCTTATAGTATCTCCATCGTCATACTCAAATTCAGTAGTTCCGTCAAGATCTCCGTGTTTGCCTTCTTCAAAGGTTACCGTATATGTTACAGTTTCAGTCTTTGCAAGAACTGCCCAGTTACCTTCAACATCACCAATTACACTAGTATCAATTACAGTTTCATTTTCATTTAATGTTAATGTAAGATTATAATTCGAATATGCCCACTTAACATCTATATTATCAGATGTATAAGGCGAACCCAAATAACCTGCAGCTATACTACTGTTAGCTGCAGTAGCATCCTTATCTGTATCGGTATAGCAAATCAAATATGTATCACTGCTTGAATATGTAATTGGATCATCCTCATAAGTTGTTGTAGCAACCAATGCAGGCTGGTAATAATCATCGTTTACTGCTAACAAGTTAATTGAATCATCAAACTCCAATTCTATTCCGTATCCAGTATAATCAGTTGGTCTATATCCATAACCTATAGCCTGCGCATGATATCCGCCTTTTGCGTACACAGTTGCACCATCTGTAATAGAAATATCAAAGGCTACACTTCTTTTATTATTGCCTGTAGGATATCCGCTTCCTATTCCAGCACCACCAAAATAGCTTCCTTTACTGTCTATTCCCGTTCCGCCTATTGCTTTTACGACAGTATCCTCCCCTGAAATTTCAATTGTTCCTATTTTACTTCTATCACCATTCATATCCCCATAATGGACTGAGCTATATGTTGTATTTGTACCTCCGCCAATTCCGGCGGCTCCGCCGCTTGCTATAGCAGTTACATTTCCGCCAGTAATTTCAACAGAAGTTACAGAACCATTATCTCCGCCGCCGATTCCGGCGCCGCCTGTTGAATCAGATGACTCCCCTGCAGTTGCTATTACTGTTCCTCCACTTATAGATATATAACCTCCGTCACAATTTCCACCACCGCCGATTCCAGCTCCATATAGTATATCGTCACCGTTATTTATAACAGCTTCTCCGCCTTCGGCAGTTATATAACCATTAGTTATTGTTACTGATATTTCTGACAAAGCGGCTTCCTCTCCCTGTGCACTTCCGCCGCCGATTCCGGCTCCGCCTCCGTTAGAAGCAGCGTTTATTGTACCACCACCGTTAATTTCAATATTACCTACAACTAATCCCCAGTAATTTTCACAAACATCTGAATTATCAGGTTTATATCCCATATTAAATCCGCCGGAACCTATACCGGCTCCGCCACCAAAAGCATTTGCATTGCTTATAAATTCAGATGCTTTTCCTCCTGTAGCATTAATAGTTCCTGAAAAGTCCTCATCAATTATAATTGTACCAAAATCTACTCCATTTCCATCGTTTTGGCCATTTCCGCCGATTCCGGCTCCGCCTCCATATGTACCGGAAGAAGTATCTCCATCGCCGCCTATTGCAGTTAAATCTCCGTCACCAGTAATAGTAAGTTTTGCACTATCATCCTCTAAATAATTCCAACTTTGGTCATAAGCAGGCTCAACCGCTATCGCAGCATATCCTGCGCTACCGGTAAGTTCATTTTCACCCTCTAATATTAAGGTTACTTCAGCGCCGGCTCCAATTGAAATGGCCGGACCGTCATCCCCTGTTATATTTACATTTTCAAGCGTAATAGTAACACCTGTAACATTACTATTAACTGTTATTGCATCATTAAAGCTACTATCATATTCATAACTTCCACTTTCAGTTATTGTTGTCGGACTTTTCCCCCCCCGCAAACGCCGTCGCCGGCACCATTGCCAGCACCATCACTGCCGCTATCAGCAATGACAACAATTTCTTTTTCTTCATAAAATACTCTCCTTCCATTTTCCCAACTTGTGGGTTTAAACTTTTTTATACCATTTTTGTCTATACTTTCGATGTCATAATTAATGTTTAACTAAACTAACCCGTTACAGAAT
>JAJQDF010000044.1 GCA_021202325.1 Clostridiales bacterium
CATCGCCTTAGGCTTTTTTGAACCACACATCTAATGTGTGGTTTTCGTAATACAATAATGGGAAACCTTGATTTCAGGCTTCCCATTACCTATTTGCAGATGTTTTCTTTAGAATTTATTTTACTACTATATTTACAATTCTTCCGGGAACATAGATTTCCTTAACAATTGTCTTTCCTTCAAGTCTTGAAGCAAGGACTTCCTTAGCCTTTGCAAGGGCGCTTTCCTTATCCTCGTCCTTTGCAAGCTTGATGTTCTCTCTAACCTTACCGTTTATCTGAACAGCTACGGAAACCGTATGCTCTACCAGCTTGCTTTCATCATATTCAGGCCATTTAGCTTCGAATACGCTTGTCTCGTATCCCATTCCGTGCCACATTTCCTCGGCAATATGAGGTGTGAACGGTGCAAGAAGGATAATAAGTGTTTCAAGTGTTTCTCTATCAACTCCGCCCATCTTCTTGGCTTCGTCAACCATCTTGTTTGTGTATTCCATAAAGCCGCTGACAACGGTATTCATTGTGAGCGCATTAAGTCTTGAGTCGATTTCCTTTACCATCTTGTTTCTGATAAATTCCATTTCCTCCGAAGCTTTAACGGGCTTGTCCTTATACTCGTCATAGAACTTCCAAACCTTATTGAGATAACGGAATACGCCGTCTATTCCTCTGTCATCCCACTCTGAATCCAATTCGGGAGGACCTACAAAAAGCTCATACATACGGAGTGAGTCACAACCATACTTGGACACAAGCTCATCGGGTGATACTACATTGCCCTTTGACTTACTCATCTTAGAGCCATCCTTATTAATCATACCCTGGTTAAAGAGTCTGAGGAAGGGCTCGTCAAAGTCAACAACTCCGATGTCATGGAGGAATTTTGTATAGAATCTTGCATAGAGCAGATGAAGAACCGCATGCTCGATACCGCCGACATAAAGGTCAACGGGAGCATATTTCTTAAGGTTTTCCTTGCTCGCAAGCTCTTTATCGTTATGAGGATCCGTATAACGGAGGAAGTACCAGCTTGAACCTGCCCACTGAGGCATTGTGTTTGTCTCACGCTTTGCAGGGGCTCCGCATACGGGGCAAGTTGTATTTACCCAGCTGTCGATAGCTGAAAGCGGCGACTCTCCTGTGTCTGTAGGCTGATAGCTTTCTACCTCAGGAAGAAGTACCGGAAGCTGATCCTCGGGTACAGGAACTGCTCCGCAGTGAGGGCAGTGGATAATGGGAATAGGCTCTCCCCAATATCTCTGTCTTGAGAATACCCAGTCACGAAGCTTATAGTTTACTGTCTTTTTACCGATGCCCATTTCTTCGAGCATTACGGGAGCCTTTTCCTTGGCCTCTGCCACTGTCATACCATTAAACAACGGTGAATTAACAACAATACCTTCTCCGGTATAAGCCTCTTCAAGTTCCTTTTCTTCTCCGCCTTCAGGTCTGATAACCTCAATGATGGGAAGACCGAATTTCTTAGCAAAATCAAAGTCACGTTGATCATGGGCAGGTACGCACATGATGGCACCTGTTCCATAGTCGGCAAGTACATAGTCTGATACCCAGATAGGGATTTCCTTATTATTAAGAGGATTTACGGCATAGCTTCCTGTAAATACGCCTGTTTTTTCTCTGTCTGCCATTCTGTCAACCGATGATTTTGTAGAAGCGGCATAGCAGTATGCATCCATTGCTTCCTTATATTCAGCTGTTGTAATATCATTAACGTATTTATGCTCAGGCGAAATAACCATGAATGTAGCGCCGTAAAGTGTATCGGGACGTGTTGTATATACAACAAGCTCCTTGTCGCTGCCGGCAACCTTAAATGCTACCTCTGCACCATAGCTTCTGCCAATCCAATCTGTCTGCATCTTCTTAACCTTTTCGGGCCAATCAAGTGTCTGAAGACCGTCAAGAAGTCTGTCGGCATATGCTGTTATTTTAAGCATCCACTGACGAAGGTTTTTCTTTGTAACCTGTGAACCGCAGCGCTCGCAGACACCGTTAGTGGCCTCCTCGTTGGCAAGAACGCATTTACAGTTGGGGCACCAGTTAAGCGGCATTTCCTTTTCATAGGCAAGGCCCTTTTTGAACATCTGAACGAATATCCACTGTGTCCATTTGTAGAAGCTGGGATCTGTAGTGTTTACTTCCCTGTCCCAATCATATATAGCACTAATCTCATGGAGCTGACGTTTAACATTAGCTATATTCTCGGCTGTTGAAATAGCCGGATGAATATTATGAGTAATAGCAAAGTTCTCGGCAGGAAGGCCGAAAGCATCCCAGCCCATGGGATGAAGTACATAATATCCCTGAAGAACTTTATAACGGCTTATAACATCACTTAGAACGTATCCTCTCCAGTGACCTACATGAAGTCCTGTTCCTGAAGGATACGGGAACATATCAAGACAATAATAATTCGGTTTTCCTTCTTTTTCGACATTAATGGGATTCTTTTCCCATTCAGCACGCCATTTCTTCTCAATTTCACGAAATTCATAACGTGAACCCATCTAAATAACCTCCTAAAATAATAATTGAATGCACAAGCAAACTTATATAAAAGCTCAACTATGCTTTTGTTTAGCTTAACATAGAAAAATCCTCCATCTCGTTAGAGACGAAGGACCGCTTCGCGTTACCACTCTAGTTTACCGCATAAGTGCGGTACACCTCTAAATCTTTAACGCAGATTAACGCCGCGGCCTACTGGTTTATTCAACCCGGAACTCAAAGGCGAGTTCAGCAGAAATCCCTTATCGGCTCGCACCCTGCGCCGACTCTCTGAAAACTTCATCCTGCTTACTTTTCCTTATCACAGTTTTTGCTCATATAATGATATAGAATATCACATTGTGACAAGAATTTCAAGACAATTTCTCACTATATTTTTGTATTTTTTCGAGCAAAATGCCTATTTTCAGCCACCACTTGAAAAATAGAAAATAAAGTCTTATAATCTTTGTGAATTAAATTTCATCAATAAATCTTAAGGGGGTTTATATTATGCGTACAATGGGGTATGACTTAGACCTTAATGTCCGCACGCTCAGCATTAAGGAGGACAACATCTTCGACTACATGAGCGGCTACAACTGCATTTATCTTGACAGCGGCAGAAGCTGTATAAAGGTAATCTGCCAACTTTTTAAGAACAAGGAAGTCCTTGTTCCTTCATATTCCTGCATATCCGTTATTTCCGGATTTACTAACGGCGTAAAGCCTGTATTTTATGCCGTTCATGACGATTTCACAATCGACCTTGAGGATCTTGAAAGCAAGATTACTTCAAACACCGGAGCTATCTACATCACAAACTACTTCGGCCATCTTCTCACCGATGAAGCAGCTGCTGAAATACTTAGACTTAAGGAAAAATACGGCCTTTTGGTAATCGAGGACAACACACAGAGCTTATTCTCCGGAGACCTTAAGGTCGGCGACTATGCTTTATGCTCCATAAGAAAATGGTTCCCCGTTCCCGACGGCGGCGTTATATACTCCAAAAATTCATTGGACGTATTTGATGTAAAGGGCTTTGTAAAGGACAGCAAGCAGTGCGACAAGCTTTATCCTCAGACACTTAAGTCGATGGTTATAAAAGGACTTGTTGACTATCCTGTTTCCAAGATTGCAGACCTTTTCGCAGTTGTAGAGCAGGAGCTTGATGAGTATGCCAACAACGGCGAGATTTTCCTGATGAGCGATTTCACAAGGTTCGTTTATACCTGCAACAGCGTACCTGATATGATTAAAACAAGACAGGAAAATGAGCGTTATCTCCGTTCACTTATAAAGTCACCGTATTTGAGAAACGCCCTTCCTCACCTGGAGGATAATGAGTGCCCGTTCAACATGCCTATGTACTGCACATGCAGAGATGAAATGTGGCAGTATCTTGTTGACAATTTCGAGATTTATCCTTCTGTTCTGTGGCGCACGCACCTCTATGACGAGGTAAACACTATCGGCTGCACAGCAAAAATGGGCAGAGAGATACTGTCTCTCCCCATTGACCAGAGATATACAAAAGAGGATATGGAAAATATGGCTGAGGCTGTCAACAGCTTCAAGCTTTAAGCGTTTTATTTCAGGCACGGTTTTTCGTGCCTGATTTTTTAGGCATACAAAAAGGCGCTATCCTGTAAAGGTAATTTTATTAACATACACTAAAGTCCCATATAAAATAAGGATGGGCAAAAACTATATGCAGTTCCTGCCCATTTGTAGCTATTATCA
>JAJQDF010000001.1 GCA_021202325.1 Clostridiales bacterium
TCAAATATCTGCAAATTTGTATTGTTCATGATTACTCCGCAACCACATTTTCTTATTCTTGTATCAACTTTTCAATTTTGGCAACCGTATCGTTTTCAACGAAATCAACGCACTGCTTAATACAGTTTACAACGGCAGGCGACTTACAGCTTCCGTGCATCTTCATAACAAGCGATTTGAATCCGATATAAGGCGCTCCGCCTACGTTGTCTGAATCAAAGCTCTTTTTAATATTATCAAAAGGCTTTTTGAGCGCAGCAGCGGCAATCACATAGGCGCCCTTTGTTATTTCGGTCTTGATAAGGGAAACAAGCATTTTGCTGAGTCCCTCAGAAAGCTTAAGTATTGTATTTCCTTCGAAGCCGTCGCATACAATTATATCGGCAACTCCCTTAGGAATGTCAACGATTTCAGCGTTTCCTATGAAATTAATTCCCTCTGTGTTCTCGAGCATTTCATATACTTCCTTAACGAGCATGTTGCCCTTTTCTTTTTCCACACCAATGTTAGCAAGGCCGACTGTGGGATTTTTAATTCCAAGTACGTTTTCAGCATAAACCGTACCCATCTTGGCAAACTGTACAAGGTACTGGGGCTTACAGTCCACATTGGCTCCGCTGTCCAGCAGAAGCGAATATCCCTTCATATTGGGCAGGCACGTTCCAAGGGCAGGTCTGTCTATTCCCTTTATTCTGCCAACGGTGACAGTTCCGCCAACAAACATCGCTCCGGTGCTGCCTGCGGAAATGAAAGCATCAGCTTTCTTGTCCTTAACAAGCTTCAGTCCCACCATAAGCGATGAATTTTTCTTGTTCTTTATTGCCTCTGTAGGAACCTCCTCTGTGGTAATGACTTCATCGGCATTTACTATTTCTATGCTTTCCTCATCATAAGTATATGATGCAAGCTCTTTTTTAACGATATCCTCTTTGCCTACAAGCAAAACCTTGACCGGATAGAGCTTAACGGCCTCGGCAACTCCCTTTACTATTTCAAAGGGTGCATTGTCGCCGCCCATTGCATCTACTGCTATTTTTATGTTTCTCTCCAATGTGTCCACCTCTTTCTCGTTCAATTGGATAACTAAATAAGGCAGCCTTAATAAGCTGCCTTATGGTTATAATCAGTCTACAGGTATAACAACCTTTTTGTTATATGAGCCGCATGCCTTACATACATGATGAGCCTGCATAAGTTCTCCGCATTTGCTGCACTTTACAAGTGTGGGTGTAGCAATTGTCCATGTAGCTGCTTTTCTTTTACCCTTTTTTGATTTTGAGACTCTTCCTTTAGGTACTGCCATTTCTCTTTACACCTCCTCATCGAAATTGAGAAGAGAACGTAAACTTTCAAGCCTTGGATCTATATACGTTGTATCACAGCCGCAATCCTTTTCATTAAGATTTTGTCCGCAAACAGGGCACAGTCCCTTGCAGTCATCACTGCATACAACCTTCATCGGCATAGCCGCCAATATATTCTTCATTACAGTTGATGTAAGGTCTATAGAATCTCCCGAAAAAGTTTCTATCTCTTCGTCATAACTTGCGTTACTGCTGAATTTTTCATTCAGTTTGAAGCCAACGGAAATATCCACAGGCTTAAGACACCTGTCACAGGGAACACTCATGCTGACCGAGCCCTCTCCGGTGATATAATATATATCTCCGTCCTTCACTACTTCACCTTCGAGACTAACAGGCGTTGTAAAAACCGCCCCATCGGTACAATTGGCCTGATCTTTTAGCTCCTCATTGAAGCTGAAAGGGAAATTCGCCTCCCGTCTTCCCGAAACAGCGGAAATGTTAATATTCATAGTTATTAATCACCCCTGCAAGTCATACTTTAACAATTATACTAACAACATTATTATTTGTCAATTAAAAATTTTATAAACCGCGATAAACGCGGTTTATAAAAATATATTTATTAAGTTTATTGCTTAGATTACTTCTTAAGAGCCTCAACGATTTCCTTTGTATCTCTTGCGATAACAAGCTCTTCGTTTGTAGGGATTACAAATACCTGTACTCTTGACTGTCTTGTTGTAATCTCGATAGCCTTGCCTCTCTGGCTGTTGCTGTAAGAGTCAAGCTCGATTCCGAGGTATCTGAGGTAATCGCAGATAACCTGACGCATTGTTGCGCTGTTTTCACCAAGTCCAGCTGTAAATACGATGGCATCTACGCCCTTCATTGCTGTTACATACTCACCGATTGTCTTAGCTACACGATAAGCAAAAAGGTCGAGAGCTGATGTTGCTCTTTCGTTTCCTTCGCCCTCTGCTGTCTCGATGTCACGGAAGTCGCTTGAAACGCCTGATACGCCGAGCATTCCTGATTCCTTGTTGAGGATGTGGTCCATCTGGTCAACAGTGAGGTTTTCTTTTCTCATAAGGTAAAGGATAACTGCGGGGTCAACAGAGCCGCTTCTTGTTCCCATTGCAAGACCGTCAAGAGGTGTGAAGCCCATTGATGTATCAACGGAAATTCCTTTTCTTACTGCACAAACGCTGGCACCGTTTCCAAGGTGGCATGTAACAATCTTAAGCTCTTCAATAGGTCTGCCCATGAGCTTAGCGCATTCCTGAGAAACAAATCTGTGGCTTGTTCCGTGGAAGCCGTATTTTCTAATTTTGTACTTTTCATAGTACTCATAGGGTAAAGCATAAAGATATGCTTTTTCAGGCATTGTCTGATGGAAAGCTGTATCGAATACGCCTACCTGAGGAACACCGGGCATAAGCTTTTCGCAAGCTTCGATACCAATGATGTTTGCAGGGTTGTGGAGAGGAGCAAGGTCAATGCACTCTCTTAAAGCATCCTTAACTTCTTCTGTAATAAGAACTGAACCTGCGAAATATTCTCCGCCGTGTACTACACGATGGCCTACAGCGCCAATCTCAAGTGTTGAGCCGATTACGCCATGGTCAGCATCAACAAGGGCATCCATAACAGCCTTTACTGCTGCAGCGTGATCGGGAAGGGGATCGTTTGAAACAAACTTGTCCTGTCCGATGGGTTCATGTTTAAGAACGCCGTCGATACCGATTCTTTCACAGAGACCTTTAGCAAGTACGTTCTCTGTTTCGCTGTCAATAAGCTGATATTTAAGTGAAGAACTTCCGCAGTTTAATACAAGAATTTTCATTTTTGGTTTCTCTCCTTCTTTTTATAATTACATGATAGTAGCCTGGAAAGCTGTAAGAGCTACGCAGGCAACGATGTCCTCTGCGTTGCAGCCTCTTGAAAGGTCGTTAACGGGAGCGGCAAGTCCCTGAAGAACAGGTCCGAATGCTTTTGCTCCGGCAAATCTCTGTACAAGCTTGTATCCGATGTTTCCTGCATCAATGTCAGGGAAAATAAGTGTGTTGGCCTTGCTGGCAACATCACTTGTAGGAGCTTTAAGCTCGCCGACTTCCTTAACGATGGCTGCGTCAAGCTGGAGCTCGCCGTCAAGCATGATTTCAGGATGTTTTTCTTTAGCTATTCTTGTAGCCTCAACTACCTTTGTAACATCTGCATGCTTAGCTGAACCCTTTGTTGAGTGGCTGAGCATAGCAACTCTTGCATCTCCGCCTACAAATGCCTCAAAGCTTGTAGCTGAAGCTGTAGCGATAGCAGCGAGCTCTTCGGGATTAGGATTCTGGTTAAGAGCGCAGTCAGCAAAGAGGAGAACTCCGTTGTTTCCGTATGTCTCGTCCTTGCAGCACATTACGAAGAATGATGAAACAAGCTCTGTTCCGGGAGCTGTCTTAAGAATCTGAAGTGCAGGTCTTAATGTATCGGCTGTTGAATGGATAGCGCCTGATACCATACCGTCAGCTACGCCCATCTTAACAAGAAGTACTCCGAAGTATGTGTAGTCAGACTTAGCTGTCTTTTCAGCCTCTTCGGGTGTAAGACCTTTGCTCTTTCTTGCTTCGCAGAAAGTGGCAATAGCCTCATCCATTCTGTCATATGTTTCGGGATCGATTATTGTTGCCTTTGAAAGGTCGCATCCCTTGCCGGACTCAAGAATCTTGTCTTTGTTGCCGATAAGAATAAGATCCGCTATATCTTCTTTGAGGATCATATCCGCAGCATCAAGAGTTCTTCTTTCATAAGCTTCAGGTAAAACGATTGTTTTTTTATTTTTCTTTGCTCTTTCCTTTATACTGGTTAAGAAATCCATTGCAAAAGCCTCCTAAATAATTTGTTCTTTTTTAGAGCATTTTCCGCTCCATAATTATACAAGTATAATTA
>JAJQDF010000041.1 GCA_021202325.1 Clostridiales bacterium
CATATTACGGCATACTAGATCAGCGTCGGTCTCGTGGGCTCGGAGATGTGTTTAAGATTCAGATTGGGTACAACATTATTAAACGATTTTTGAGGCTTGATTTAATAATCAGCCTTATTTTCGTTATACTGCTTATCAATAATTTTAGAAATAGTGAAAGGAAGAAAGTTATGAAGAAAAAATTATTAGCTTTATCACTCGTTGCCGTTATGGCACTTGGCGTATTCGCAGGATGCTCATCATCATCAAGCGATGATTCAGCCGAGACAGAGGAAACAGAAGAAACCGAAGGAGAAGCTGCTGAGTCCAATGGTACATTTATCATTGCTACAGACACAACATTCCCTCCCTTCGAGTTCACAAACGCTGACGGAGATTTCGTAGGTATCGACGTTGACATCATCAACGCTATCGCTGAGGATCAGGGCTTTGAAATAGAACTCCAGTCTCTTGGTTTTGATGCTGCTCTTCTTGCTGTTCAGACAGGCCAGGCTGACGGTGTTATCGCCGGTATGTCCATCACAGAGGAAAGAAAAGAAATCTTTGATTTCTCAGATCCTTACTACAATGCAGAGGTTACAATGGCAGTTGCTGCTGGTTCAGACATCTCATCATATGAGGATCTTGCAGGAAAGACTGTAGCAGTTAAGACAGCTACAAACGGCGCTGACTATGCTAAGAGTATTGCCGATGAATATGGATTCTCAATTGTTGAATTCAAAGATTCACCTACAATGTACCAAGATGTTATTGCAGGAAACACAGTTGCCTGCTTCGAGGACTATCCTGTAATGGCTTATAACATCCAGCAGGGTGCAGGCCTTGAGATTCCCGAAGGAATGACAGCTGCAGGAACAGACTACGGCTTCGCAGTTGCAAAGGGAGAAAATGCTGAACTTCTTGAAATGTTCAACACAGGTCTTGCCAACATCATTGCTAACGGCACATTCGATGAAATCGTTGCTGCTTATACAGAGTAATAAGAGCTTTCGGTATATTGGGATTTTTATATAATCAATATGCCTTATATTCTGCTTAACGGGCGGGATTAGTGCTCGAATTGTTATCAATTCTCTCTTTTGAAAAGCACAGTCCCGTCCGTTTTCATTATTATTGCCGATGCTTGTAAAGTCCTAAGACTTTTGATTTTAGGCTTTTACAAACAGCCGGCAATATACAATTCTATGTAATGGGGGCGGCCGAAATGGCAAAACTGATTGAAATTTTACAGACATACTCGGGTATGCTTCTGGAGTCATTGGGACAGACAATGTTGCTTACATTGCTGTCGTTGGTTTTTGCGTTTATAATCGGACTTATTTTTGGTCTTATGAACGTAAGCAAAAATAAAGGTTTAAATTTTATAGGAACGCTCTATGTTGATGCGGTCAGAGGAGTTCCTCTTATAGTCCTTGCATATTTCATTTATTTCGGTGTTCCTGCCGGAATTAAGGCAGCAGGTGTTACAAGCTTCAGGCTTTCGGCGCTTCAGGCCGGTACTATTGCGCTTTCTATGAATGCCGGCGCATATATGGCTGAGATATTCAGAGCCGGAATAGAGTCGGTCGATAAGGGACAGATGGAGGCCGCAAGAAGCCTTGGCCTCGGCTACGGCAAGGCCATGCAGAAGGTTGTTCTTCCCCAGGCCATTCGTACAATGATTCCTTCGATAATAAACCAGTTTATTATATCACTTAAGGATACATCTATACTTTCGGTTATCGGATTCCCTGAACTTACTAAGGCCGGCAACATCATAGCCGGAAATACATTTGCGGTACTGCAGGTATGGGCTATCATAGCGGTAATGTACATGATTGTTATTACCATACTTTCTAAGATAGCTAAGAGGTTTGAGAGGAGGCTTAACGTTGGTAAAGAGCGATAAGGTTAAGGTCCATGTTAAGAATCTTAAAAAGAATTTCGGTAAATTAGAGGTTTTAAAAAATATCAACGCTAATGTCAAAGAGGGCGAGGTCGTTGTTCTCATCGGCCCTTCGGGAAGCGGAAAATCCACATTTCTGCGCTGTCTTAACCGCCTTGAGGATATAACCGGCGGCGAGGTATATATTGACGGCGTAAATATTGCTGACAAAAACGTTGATATAAATAAAGTCAGAGAAAATATCGGTATGGTGTTCCAGCATTTCAATCTTTTCCCTCACATGAACGTACTGGAAAACATAATGCTTGCACCCGTTGAATTAAAGAAAATGACAAAGGAAGAGGCTTCGGAAACAGGTCTTAAGCTTCTTAGAAGAGTCGGCCTTGAGGATAAGGCAAAGGTATATCCTCCACAGCTTTCCGGCGGACAGAAACAGCGTGTTGCCATTGCCAGAGCCCTTGCCATGAATCCTGATATTATGCTTTTCGATGAGCCCACATCCGCACTGGATCCCGAGATGGTCGGCGAGGTTCTGAGTGTAATGAAACAGCTTGCGGCGGAAGGCATGACAATGATTATAGTTACCCACGAGATTGGCTTTGCCAGAGAGGTTTCCGACAGAATAATATTCATGGACGGCGGATATATCGTTGAGGAGGGCACTCCCCTGGAGATTCTTTCCAATCCCAAGGAGCCCAGAACTATTGATTTCCTTAATAAGGTACTTTAATAATTAAAGGTGACAGCTATGAAAAAAATAATTACCATAAGCCGTGAATTTGGTGCAGGCGGCGGAGAAATAGGCAGTAAGGTTGCCAAGGCTCTCAACTGGGAGTATTTCCATAAGGAGCTTATACTTAAGGCTGCCGCAGACTGCAATATGGATGTATACCGCCTTCTTGAATGGGATGAGAAGAGCCCAATAAATTTCGGCTTTACACAGAGCCTTTTTGACTTCTACAACAGACCTGTCAGCGAGCAGGTTTTCGAGGCGCAGAAAAAAGTAATAATTGATATTGGCTCCAAGGGCAAGTGCGTTATTACCGGAAGAAATGCCAATATGATTTTAAAGGAATTCGATGGATGCCTCAACGTATTCATCCATGCGGATTTTGATTGGCGCCTTAAGCGAATGAAGGAAAAAATGCCGGATATGAGCGAGGATAAGGTTGCGGCCGAGATAAACGCCATTGACAAAAAGCGCAAAAAATATTGCTCGTTTTATACAAAGACTGAGTTCGGCCATTCGGACTATTACGACGTTTGCCTTGATACATCAAGACTTGGCACAGACGAGTGCGTCAGAATAATAACAGATATTGCTAAACATTAATAAAGTTATATAAGCTCTGATTTTTGTCAGGGCTTTCTTTAACGGAGGGGATATCATGGAACTGAAACAGCTGGAATTTTTCATTGCGGCCAGTGAATGCGGCAGTTTAAGCAAGGCCGCCGAAAAGCTATATACATCACAGCCCAACGTAAGCAAGGTTATCCGTATGCTCGAGGAGGAGCTTGGCACACAGCTCTTTGAGCGTACCAGCCGGGGACTGAGACTAACACCCTACGGCAAATCAATATATGACTATGCCCTGAATATAGTAAAAAACGCCAATCTCATAAAAAGCACCGACGGCAGGAAAAACCGTGATACCCTCTACATATCCACTTATCAGAGCAACGTAATAGCCAAACTGCTGACCGGCGTATACAACAACCATGAGAACATGAGTATAGAACATAGGCAGGGCACAATTGAGGAGATTATAAACCACGTTGAGCATGGAGTTTCAGAGATAGGCATACTATATGTTTCCCAAAAGCACCTGACGGCCTTCCAAAATATAATAGGGCGGAAGGACTTGGAGTTTGTCAGCCTCGGCAAGCTTAAGGCCTGCATATATGCCGGCCCAAAAAGCCTGGTATATCATAAGGATTCCATAACCTATGATGAGCTGGCCGAGCTGAGATATATTCGAGGGCTCAGCGACTTCTTCTCAATTGACGATGGTCTGGAGCAGATAAGCCTTGGTGTCGTAAACAGCGATATTCTTAACCCGGCGGTCTATACCAACAGCGAGCATTTGGCCACAAACCTTCTTCTGCAAACGGATTTGGTCGAAATAGGAATTGACCTTGATATTCCAAATTACAGTCAATATGATATGAAAAACCTGGCCATAGAAGGCAAGGAATCCTATCTAACCCTTGGATATGTTACCGAAAAAGGGCACGCAATTTCAAGCTATGCAAATGAATTAATTGAATCACTGAAAGAAATATTAAAGCCATAACAATCTGTTATGGCTTTTTACGTACAAAGCGATAGTTGTGCCCATTAAATATCGGGTTTATAATG
>JAJQDF010000268.1 GCA_021202325.1 Clostridiales bacterium
ATATTAACTATTGAAGGAGGTAGATAAAAATGAAAATAACAGTAATAGGCAGTCATCTTTGCCCTGACACATTGGAAGCCCTCGGCAAGCTTGCCGTAATAAAGGCCGACACAGATTTTAAAGATATTTTGGCTAATCACGATAATTTAAGATCATATTTAAAGCTTCGTGATACCAACCCCATGTATGACGACATTCGCGGTACCGACCGTATGGGGATCCCCTGCTTCATATTTGAAAACGGAGATATGTCATTCGATACCGATGAAGTAATCAAAAAGTTGAGTTGACCAAAAAATGGGCTGCCGCACTAAGGAATTAGTGTGACAGCCTATTTTATTTATCTCTTATAAAGGAAAGCTATGAACAAACCAAACAAAAGCACTGCAATTGATACTATAAATATAATCTGGGCACTCTGTGAGCTGTCCTGTGATGTTGTATCACTTGTTGAGCCCGGTCTATGGGAGCTTTCGTTTTGTCCGGGTGCTTCGGAATTTTCCGACGGAACTGTGCTGTTCTCGGCTTCTCCTGATTCATCCTGAATATCAGACGGGCTTTGAGACTCGCCCTCAGAAGGTGTTTCGCCCTCGGCCTGGTTCTCCGACGGCTGGCTTTCATCAAATGTCATGCCGCCTTCTTGGCCGCCGCCCATATCGGAGGGCACTACGCTAGGCATTTCGGAATCGCCTTCCGGAGCCATACCGCCTTCGCTTAGCATTTCCATAGTCTGACCTTCGTCAAATGTCATATCGCCTTCGGCTCCGTTCATACCGCCTCCGGCTCCACGGCCGCCGCCTCCGCCGCCCATATCTGACGGCATCTCACCGCCTTCAAGCGCAACAGCTTCCGCATCTATTACTTCTGTCGTATCTGTCAGCTCTATTTCTCCGAATGTTACCTCTATCAGACTCATAAAAGAAGCTTCGTTATTCTGCGGCTGGTTCTCTGTCCGGTTCTGAGGCTCACTTTCTGTCTGAGCCTCATCAGTTGTGCCGGACGATGAGCTTGACGAAGAGCTTTGGCTTCGGCTATGGCCGCCGCCGGTGTTCATAGATCCCATATCCGATATGTTAATATCCGAGGCATCTATAAGGTTAGACGAATCCGCCGACTGTCCGTCGGATGTGGAAGGAATTGTTCCGTCCAGCTGTCCTTTTACACTTTCCGCTCTAAGCAGGCAGAATTCCTTTAATGTGGCTATGCCTGTCTGGAATTCCTCATATGTGCAGAATTTAGTAGGATCCTTTTCAACGTAGGGTGAAATGAGCTCTTCTACTTGGTCGATAAGCTCCTCAAAATATCCGCTGTCAAAGTACTGTTCTATGAACTCTGCGAAATACTCATGATACATTTCAGTGTACTCTTCGCTGTTGAATATCCATGCAAGCATCGGTCTTTGGTCCACTGTTCCGCCGGATACCGGAGTATCTATGGGATAGTTTACAAGACTTGTAGCTGATGAACTGGAATTAAATCCGCCGAAAGCCAAATTGTAATCCCAAGGAATCATGGACAATATGCCGTCCTCTTCATATAGATAGTAGTTATGTATCATGGAACCGGTATAACTGTCAAAGTTGCATACAAAGTTATGTACAACGAAATAACGTATTACAGCCTCAACATCAACGGCGCTTTCTATATCCTCGCCCTCGCTTAATGTCTTGAGAGCGGCTATGAGCCTATCCTTGTCCTCGTCGGTTATATCGGTTTTGGCGTTATCGAAAATATTGCTGTAGCTGTCATAATCATCGTCGCTGTAGGACAGAAGAGTGTCACTGCTTCCCATGGTCATGCCTCCGCCGTCGTTCATACCGCCTCCGCCGCCTCGGCTGTGAGTTGTTTCGGAAGCCGATTCTTCGATTGTTTCCTGCTCGGCCGGCGTACTTGAATCGGTATTATCGGAAGCTTCATTTCCAAAGCCGCCGCCCATGTTACCCATGCCACCTTGGCCTTCGGCCATGTCAGGCGGAGTTTCTCCCATTGTATCTGCCGTTTCCTGCACAGTTGTCAGACTTATATTTTCGGCAGTTCCGTTTTCAAAACCGCTGTTGCCGCCGCCCATATTTCCGGGCGCATTGCCGCCGTTTCCGGGATCGTTGCCGTTATCCATGGCACCGCCTCCGCCGCCGCCGCTTGTGCTGTCGGGCTTATAGAGCTCGCCGTAATTGCTGCCATAGTTTCTAGTTAAGAATGATTCCTCAACGCCTTCTACGGCCAAATACAGTCCCCAGTCCTCTCCGTTGACTGTAATATATACAAAGCTTACCAGCGGTGAAGCTACGCCGAAATCATTCATCATTTTGTATACAAGATAGTCCTTGATGTATGTATCGTCCTGAATAATATTGTTCAGACTGAGCTTATCCAAGCCATAGTAGCTTGTAGTGCTGTCGTAATGGTCAAACTCTATTTTAAAGCTGTAACGTTCACTGCCCAATGACGAAACATTGCTGAGCGACGTATTGCCCTTGGCTCTTATTCCGACGTTTTTATAGGCTTCATTATCAATTAATACGGTACATACAGAGTATTCCTCATTTTCGCAGGTGGATATAAACGAATCCCAGTCGTCCATAATAATATCAATGGTATGAACCGTTGAATCGTCAAAGAGCCTCGTTTCATATCCCATGGTGGTTTCGGATGCCTGAACACCGAGCTTTTCAGCGTTCATAAACAGCAGTGTTACAACCAATGTCATGGCGACTATGCACCAGCATATTTTATCTATATACTTGTGGGTTGACATAGCGTCTCCCTCCTTATCCCATATAATCGCCGTTATAGCTTACAAGCACAGCGCTTTGCACGCCGTTCATCTCCGAAAGAGTATTAATAAAATCTGTATTGTCATCTTCAAGTCTAACTTCCATATTGAGTTCAATCATACCCTTCTGGGCTGATTTACTTTTAACAACGCATCTGCGTGTAAATTTCTCTAAAAACTCCTTTGCTTTTACTTCGCTTTCGTGATCCTCACACTGCAGCACTACTATGTACGGATTGGAGCTTGATTTCTTATTTGCAAATACAAGAAGAATAAGTCCTATTACTACACTGCCGATTACTGCCAGAGGAATCATTCCTGCGGCAAGCACTATGCCGACAGCTATCGCCCAAAACAAAAAGGCTATGTCAAGCGGCTCTTTTATAGCTGTCCTGAAACGAACGATTGAAAGAGCACCAACCATACCAAGGGAAAGCACTACGTTTGATGTTACGGCAAGAATTACAAGTGATGTAATCATTGTCATAGCTACCAGTGTTACTCCGAAGCTTGAAGAATACATTACTCCGGAAAATATCTTTTTGTATACTAAGAATATAAACATGCCAAGTCCAAAGGAAAGTATAAGCACAAGGCACATATCAAAAATGCTGACGCTCTCTATATTCTCAAGAAAGCTTGATTTAAAAATATCGTTAAAAGTCATACCGCAATCTCCTCTTTTCTTTTTTAATATTATCTAAGTTTATCCAAAAGCCCTGCATGCCGCATATTTTGAGAAAGCAGCTGTTCTTCTGCCCTCCAGCTGAACAGCATCCCTTATTATCGACGACAGGAATTCATCCCATTTAACCTCCAATATTATCGGGTCATCCATTATAGGGAAGGTGACGCATTGGGTATTTAAAAAATCGGTGTAATATAGTCCGCTTCTTATGTTATAGTCCAATGTTATCCTTACGTTTCCGGGGGCATATATGAAAGGCTCCCTCGTGTAGTCAACTATGGTCTTCGGTCTCAGTCCCTGGGACATCATCTTGCTGTAAAGCTCTACTACCAAATCTCTGCCGCTGTTCGGCATCCAAAATAAATCACCGTCCACAATGGCCTGAGCCTCATCAGCGGTCAGTCTGGCCTGAACCTTGCTTTCCAGACCACCCTGTTTGCTTTTTTTCTCAAGCTGTATTACACTTGTGTCTCCGTTATAATATCTTATACGGAATTTCTCTCTTGCATTTACTCCGTCAAGCTTCTCACGAAGAGCTTTATCGTTTAAATTATCAAAATACAGACTTCTTATATCATATCTGCCGTCTATACTATGGGTATCGGCTTGAGCAACGGCTCTAAGCCTTTGTCTTATAGTAATCATATCCGACAGATTAAGCTCATGTTTCCATTCGTGCCTAAAGTCCATATTGTTCACCTCCTTTTAACATGGATTTTAAATGACAAACCTTAAAACAGCTTAAAAGATAATTGCTCTAATGTATTTTTAATTATTGAG
>JAJQDF010000214.1 GCA_021202325.1 Clostridiales bacterium
TAACACGGCCGCTGCCGCTAAAAATACGGTGAATACAATACAAAATGTTTTATACCATTTCGGTAAAGCCGTGCCGGCCGCCTCCTTAAGATTTTCTCTGGAGCAACGGCACGAATTAGAAAATTTGGGTTCCATAACTGCACCTCCGGAAATAGTATAGCATAATTTTAAACTAAATGCACTAATTGATTATTTTTGTTTTCTGCTTTTAAAATATTTAAAAACCGTTATAATTTCAGCAAAAAATGATATATTTTAAACGACCTTAAACCTGTGGACTTTTGGGGTTTTAAGTGTTACTATATTTGGCAGAAAATATTTGTAAGTAAGGTGATATTATGTCAGATATTTTAGATTCGGGAAAAAGCCCCATGAGAACCGTGCTTTCCATGGCGATACCGTCCATATTCGAACAGCTTTTGGTCTGTCTTGCCAGCCTTATTGATACAGCCATGGTCGGCGCACTTGGCGCCGTGGCTACGGCCAGCATAGGCATAAATGATGCCAGCATATGGTTTGTACAGGGATTTATTATGGCTGTCAGCACCGGCTTCATGTACATAATTGCCAGAAGAATAGGCGAGGGCAATAAGGCAAAGGCGCAGAAGGCCGCCAGAGAGGCGATAACATTTTCGTTTATATTCGGCGGAATAGTTGCGGTATTTGTATTTTTTGCCGCAGGCTATGTGCCCATTTGGCTCGGAGCAGAGGAAGAGGTTGCGCCCCATGCCATAAATTATTTGAGAATAGTCGGAATAAGCTTTTTGTTCATGACAATAACAAGCGTGCTCAGTTCTTCCATACGTTCGGCAGGCAACGCCAAGATACCGCTTATTATAAATACGGCGGCAAACCTTTTGAACATAGTGGGAAACCTTTTCCTTATAAATTCGCAGATTGATTTGAACGCAATCGGCGTAAACTTAGTTCTTCCCGGCGCAGGCTTGGGAGTTGAAGGTGCGGCGCTGTCCACACTGCTTTCGAGGGTTTTCAGCGCAATTGCATTTTTGATATGCATGTATGTTGTCAATACGCCTATAAAGATTACGTCGGCGGGCGACTACAGGATAACGAGAGAAAACATGAGCAGCATGGTTAAAATAGGCGTGCCGACGGCCATGGAGCGTTCATCGCTGAGCATTGGCGCCATTGTTGTTACGGCCATGATATCCACTATGGGAACAAACGCCATTGCAGCTCACCATCTGACCGACCAGATTGAGAGTGTGCTTTATCTGCCGGCCTACGGTATAGCCTACACAGCCACGGCGCTCATTGGACAGGCCATAGGCGCCGGAAGAAAGGATATGGCCGAGAAATTTGCCAGTCTATGCATAAAGCTTAACACCGGCATAATTCTTGCAGAATGCATACCGATATTTATATTGGCTACGCCGATAGTAGGATTATTCAGCCCGGACGAGGCAGTTATAAGCCTTGGTACAATAACACTTAGACTTGCAGCCGGCTTTGAGATAATGTTTTCGTCATCCATAGTCTGCGGCGGTATATGCCGAGGCTCCGGCGATGTAAAAATGCCGCTTATTGCAAGCCTTGTGGGCGTATGGTGTTTCAGACTTGAGTTGGTTTACTTATTCGGAATAGTGTTCCAATGGGGACTTGTGGGCTGTTGGCTGGCAATCAGCGCAGACGTAACATGGAGAGGTTTATCGCTGCTGTACCGCATTAAAAGTAAAAAATGGTTACCCGGCGGAGCCGGTAAAACGGAATCTTGAGAGATTCCGTTTTATTGTTGGGAGCAAATGGAAAAGTTCCCTTAAAACGTTTCTATTTGCATTGGCTAGTTTTAAGCCTTGACACCTTCGGAAATGAATTCCTTAGGCGGTGTATGTTATACATACTAATTACCTGAAACAGCAATTATGAATTTTGTACAAACTTTATTTTTGTTTATAAAAGCAATCAACGGTGCCGGAATTCACTTCCGACACCGTCTATGCCTAATGATTAGCCAATGCAAATGCAAAAGTTTCTCGTTGAACTTTTGTATTTGCCTCCGCAACAAGATGAATTCTATCAGGAATTCATCTTAGAGAGTGCTACAGCGATCTTGCTCGCCGCTCTTGCATTGTTGTATGCAAGCTCAAGGTTCGATGCAAATGAAACTCCCTCTGTCATGTCCTTGATGTGGCTTAAGAGGAAAGGTGTTGTGTCTTTTCCATGGATGCCCTGTTCCTTGGCCAAGTCAAGAGCCTTTACTATAACCTTCTCCATCTCGTCATAGTCGAGAGCGTATTCATCGGGGATGGGGTTGCCTACTACGAAGCCGCCTTTAAGTCCCAAATCCCATTTTGTCTTTATAATCTTGGCAATCTCTTCCTCTGTTTCTGCTCTGTAGTCAAGCTTAAGACCGCTTGTCTTGCAGTAGAATGCAGGGAACTCGTCTGTTCTTAAGCCAAGTACGGGAACGCCGAATGTTTCAAGATATTCAAGTGTGAGCTTTAAGTCAAGAAGTGACTTTGCTCCGGCGCAAACAACCGCTACCTTTGTATTGGCAAGCTCCTGAAGGTCGGCGCTGATGTCCATTGTTGTTTCTGCGCCTCTGTGAACTCCGCCGATACCGCCTGTGGCGAAAATCTTAATGCCGGCCATTTCAGCAATCATCATTGTTGTCGCAACTGTTGTTGCGCCTGTCTTTCCTGTGGCAAGATAAACCGCAACGTCACGGCGTGAAACCTTGCCGACTCCGTCAGCTTTGCACATGATGTCAAGCTCGTCAGATGTAAGACCTACTTTAAGCTTTCCGCCGATGATTGCCGTTGTTGCAGGGATTGCGCCCTCGGCTCTAACGATTTCCTCTACTTTGTGGGCAAACTCAACGTTCTGGGGGAAAGGCATGCCGTGGCTCAATATTGTGCTTTCCAATGCTACAACGGGTTTTCCGGCAGCAATTGCTTCCGCTATTTCAGGTCTGATTGATAAATAATCCTTCTGTGTCATTGTTTTCTCTCCTTTAAAATATTCTCAATAAGTGATACGCTCATGTTGGGATTTATGGTTTTCTCGTGCGAAATTGCCGCAACGCCTGCGGCAAGCGCATAATCGAGCGTTTTATCCAATGAAAAATCGTTTACATAGCTGTAAATTACTGCGGCCATGAAGGCATCGCCGGCTCCTGTGGCGTTTACCATGTTTTCCACCGGCCTAAGCTTCCTTTCAACTTGGTTGCCGTCCCTGTCCATGTAAAAACAGCCCTCTGCACCGAGGCTGACAAAAATTCTGTTGAGCCCCTTGTCCAGTATTTTTTCGCAGGCATTGTAGAGATCCCGTTTGGAATGAATCTTCATTCCGCTCAGTATCTCCGTCTCCATCAGGTTGGGCTTGGCCGTATGGAACTTGCCTATCAGGTCCACAATTGTATGGGCATAGGCCTGGGATACAGTGTCCACAAACACTGGTATTGTGTCGGAATAGAGGTTCAGTATTTCCTCCATAACGCAGGGCGGAAGTCCCGGATCACAGGTGATGAGACGGCTTCCCTTTATAATGCTTCCCTTAGAGTGAAGAAATTCCACCGTCATTGTCTGAAGTACCGACATATCCGAAAGCGCTACATACATGTCGCCCTTTTCATCCAGCACCGATATATATGTGGAGGATGCGTGGCCGTCAACCTTCAAAATATGGCTGATGTCGATGCCGGCGGCAATACATTCCGAACGAATCTTGTCGGCGTAAACATCGTCGCCCACAGCGGTAATAAGCTTTACGTTGCCGCCCAGTCTGGCAAAGTTCTCCGACACGTTCCTTGTGACTCCTCCGGCGGATGTGTTCATATGGCCGGGGTTGGAGTCATGCAGGTTTATGGGCTTTTTTGAACGCCCGTGAACATCCACGTTGGCAGCGCCTATTCCCACTATGTAATCTCCGTCGTTCACAATATATCCCCTCCCGAGAAGGTAGCCCTTCTTTTGCAGGTTGGCGATATGTACGGCCACGGATCTCCTTGTGATTCCAAGCATACCTGCCAGCTCACTTTGTTCTATAGTCGGCTTGCTTTTTATAATTTCAAGTATTTCCCTCTCCCTTGGTGTCACATTTCCGCCTCCCATACAAATGTTTAGTTTTTAAATATATGTTTATTGTACCATTATATATAGTATCCGTCAATAGATAAAACAAAAGAGGATAGTGTAAGTTTATTGTAGGAATCAAATAAGCAGAATACCCCCAACAATGTA
>JAJQDF010000267.1:0-1249 GCA_021202325.1 Clostridiales bacterium
TCATCCACGCCTCAGTTTGTATACAATATTCTATTCAACATTCCTTATTTCTCATAGTAATCTGCCGCCGCATTCTCGGAAATCATTTCCTCACAGCCGTTTTTTTTAAGTCCGTAAAGAACCAGCTTTCTGAAAACATCATATATTACAGCCAAAAGAGGAACACCTATTATCATTCCTATAAAACCCCAGAGACCGCCGAAAAACATTATAGCAAACAGTACCCAAAAACTTGAAAGTCCGGTAGAATTGCCAAGAATTCTAGGTCCGATAATATTTCCGTCCACCTGCTGAAGAACAAGTACAAACAGTATAAACCAAACGGTCTGTATCGGTGATTCAATAAATATGATAAGCGCCGCAGGAACAGCTCCGATAAACGGTCCGAAAAACGGTATTATATTTGTTACGCCTATGATTGCAGATATGAGCATAGGGTTAGGGAATTTAAGTATCAAACAGCATACATAGCATATTACGCCTATAATTGCCGAATCAAGTATCTTTCCGTTAAGAAAGCCTATAAATATTCTGTCTGCATATCTCAGCTCTTCCATTATCATGTCAGCCCATTTGGACTTAACAATGCTGTAAAGCACCATCTTACCCTGTCTTGCGAATTTCCTTCTGGACAAAAGAAGGTACACAGCCACGATAACGCCGATTAACATATTTTTGAAAAATATCACACTTCTCCAAACATGCTCGCCTACGCCTTCCAGAATTGTCCTAATATTAGGAACAATATCGGTCAGCCAGCTGTCTAAGGCTGCCGATACTTCATTATAGGAAGACTTAATAAACGCCACCGTTGCAGTATCCCTCTCAAGGGTTGCTTCAATCCAAGCCGAAGCCTGTTCCATTTTTTCAGGAATTGATTCTATTATCTTTGTAACACTTCCGATTACCTGCGGAATTATAATTATCATCAAAAGATATACAAATATAAATGCCGTAAGCATACTGCCTACAACAGCAAGTATGTTAGCAAGCTTTTTTCTCTTACCGTCCCATTTTTCTAAGAGTTTCCTTTCGTAATAGTTGCAAAGCGGCTTCAAAAGGTAAGCTATAGCCATACCATATATCAATGGTTTAAGTATGTCTATAAGTTTTCCAAGTGCAGTGCTAAAACCTTCAAAGCGGTATATTACGAAAAATAGAATTATACTAAGCGCTGCCGCACCGAAAAATGTAAGCAAAACAAGAATATAATGTTTTTTATGCGAATCCATATGGCATTCTCCTAAGT
>JAJQDF010000267.1:1259-4201 GCA_021202325.1 Clostridiales bacterium
CCATATAATTCAATTAAATTTGAGAAAAAAGATAGTATCAAATTTCTGTTGAAATTTATAAAAGCCGGAATAACCGGCTTTAATCGAATTCGATTGTTTTAAAATTTTTGTAGAAATCAACTTATGAATAACAATACCACAAGCCTATTATAAAAGGAAAACAAGCAGCTTTTCCGCTGTTTGGGTATGAAAGCTCTCAGTCAAAGAGTGACTTATATATAGCTATTATTTCTTCCTTTGAAGGATTTCTTCTTGTATTGGCAGGGCTTCCGCTGGCAATAGCGTCAGATGCCATTTTTTCTGTATTTGCGTAAAAGCTTTTCTTATCAACACCAAATTCCTCAAGCGTTTGGATATTAAGCTTTTTGCAAAGCTCTTTAACCGCATCAAGAAAAGCATTGGCTCCTTCAATGTCGCTCATACCCTCTTTATATACACCTATAGTCTGCGCAAGAGTACAAAATCTTTCAGGGCAGGCAGGCGCCGCAAATCTCAAGCATTTATCTATAAGCATCGCATTGGATAATCCATGAGGGACATGATAAAGAGCGCCTATAGGTCTGCTCATACCATGTATTATAGTTACTGATGAGTTATTAAAAGCCATTCCTGCTTCTGTGGCTGCCACAGCCATTTCTGCCCTAGCTTCAAAATTATCAGGATGTATATAACATTCATACAATGAATTAAATATTCTTTTTACAGCTGAAAGCGCCATTGTGTCCGCCATAGGGAATGCCTTAACCGAGGTATATGCTTCTACAGCATGACAGAGAGCATCAATACCAGTATTTGCAGTAACTGCCGAAGGTGCCGTCATAGTGAAGACCGGATCTACAATGGCTAAGTCTACCATAAGAGCTGGCCCTTTAAGAAGCATTTTTATGTTTTCCTTTGTGTTATTTATAATTGTATTTGGGTAGCTTCACTGCCTGTTCCAGCAGTTGTCGGTATAGCACACATATTAGGAAGCTGTTTTGTAATAACCTTTCCCATAAAATCATTTATATCACAGTTATATGTAACAACCGCCGCAATTGCCTTCATAGAATCTATAGGGCTTCCCCCTCCGATTGAGATTAGAAAGTCACATGCATTTTCCCTATAAATATTGGCACCCTTTTCTATCATATAGTCGCAAGGCTCGCTGTCTATCTCGGAATAAACCGCATACTCAATTCCTGTGCTGTCAAGAACATTAGTAAGCCTATCAAGATTTCCAAGCTTAACCATCATGCTGTCTGTTACAACCAAAGCCTTATTTCCGAGACTTTTCAAATTCTCTGAACTAGCTTCAAGAGCCCCGTCACCCGATACAATGAGCTTCGGTGTTAAAAACATATTTGCCATTCATATTGCCTCCAAACGTATTAAAGTTTATTTAAGTTGATACTTAACACAACATATAATTCATACATAGGCAAAGCCCATTTGTTTATGAACTTTACAACATAGCTTTTACAAATACCTATCAAAATAATTCCAGAACTGTTCTTGTATTTCCTTCATTTCCTCTTGTCTTTCTTTGAATTCGATTCGTATTTCGCTTGTTTTTTCTACAATATTGTTTTTAATTTCAGTAATTGGCCTCTCAGAAGCCATAATCTCATAGCTCTTTTCTATAAGTTCTTTCTGCTTGGCAATTCCCTTTTGCATAAAGCCCGTTGTTACGGTCTCTCGAAAACTTCTGGCCTTATTCAACGCATCACAAAGGCCAGCTATGCCGTTTAAAGCATCATCGGTGATATTTGTATTTCGAACATAATACGGGCTATTAAATTTCTCAATTATTACGCTATAGCGTTCGTATGCCTTCTTTATGCTGTCCTCCCAGGAAATATATATCTCATTCATTGCATTCTCGCCGATGGTCTTGGCAAGGGATTCGTTTGTAAGGATTTCCTCTATACCCTCGGCCATGGATTCCGTATTCTCATCTATAAGATAGCCATTATGCTTATCCGTTATACCTTCAGCAGCACAGCTGCCCTTTATAAGCATACTGCCAAGTCCGCAGGCGGCGGCTTCCCTTACAACAATACCGTTTGTATCATAGGATGACGGAAAAAGGAACATATCCGCCATTGTATAAAATGCACGGAGTTCTTCCCTATCGCTTATGGCTCCAGTGAAAATACATTCATTGGCAAGGCTAATTCCAGAAGCATAGTTTCTTATATCAACGGCATCGCTGCCGTCGCCGACAATAATCATATGGAATTTATATCCGGCATCCCTTATTATCTTTAAAGCATCCAATGTTATCTTCAAGCCCTTGTACCACATCAGTCTGCCAACGTAAAGTAACACCGGAAAATTATCAGCTATTTCCAATTTCTCATTGACAGCCAATACTCTTGCTCCATCAGCTTTACCCTTCGGGAAGTCTACACCGTTTTCCATAACGATATAATCGCCCTTATAGCCTAGAGAACGAAGATTTTCACCGGCGCCCTCACTTACTACCCAAACCTCGTCGCATGCCTCAACATTATTAACAATTGTCTTTATGGATGCTTCCTGGAGAAGATTAGATCTCAACGCCTTTTTCAGGTCAATGTCAAATTTAGTATGGTAGGTAAACACAATGGGCACATTTATATTTTCTCTCAGTGCCCTAGCCATAAACGTTGACATAGCAGGGCAATGGCTGTGAATAATATCAATATTTCTCTTTTCCAACTCGCCTAGCGCCGAAGGCTGAAAAGGGTTTCCAGCTCTATAGCCTATAATATTAGTTGTGTCAATACTTTTATAACGAATAACATCAAAATCATAGTCATCAACAACATCAGGATATTGGGGCGTAGCCACAATGGCATTACCTAATTTATTTTGAATTACAGAAGCATAATTAAAAACCGTATTTGCTACGCCGTCAATTGTCGGCGGAAAAGAATCATTCAAAAGGCAAACATTCAATTTTTTATCCATTATAAATC
>JAJQDF010000205.1 GCA_021202325.1 Clostridiales bacterium
GTGTAGGTATCAAACACTATCAACAAAAAGGAGGAAACAAAAATGTCAAATGTATTGGAAATCAGATGGCACGGCCGCGGCGGTCAAGGAGCTAAAACCGCGTCTCTGCTTCTGGCTGACGTGGCCTTCAATACCGGTAAATATGTACAGGGCTTTCCTGAGTATGGTCCGGAAAGAATGGGCGCGCCTATAACAGCATATAACCGTATCAGCGACTCACCTATCAGAGTTCATTCAAATATCTATGATCTCCAGTATGTCGTTGTAGTTGACGAGACTCTTATTGAAAGCGTAGATGTAACAAAGGGTCTTAAGAAAGATGGAGCAATCATCATTAACACAGCTAAATCAATAGATGAGATTCGTCCTCACCTTAAGGGATACGAAGGCAGGGTTGTTCTTATAGACGCCAGAAAGATTTCTATGGAGGCTCTTGGAAAATACTTCCCCAACTCCCCCATGCTTGCTGCAATCGTTAAGGTTACAGGCGTTATGAGCGACGAAGACTTCCTTGAGGAAATGAGAGGCTCATACAAACATAAATTTGCATCAAAGCCCGAAGTTATCGAGGGTAACATGAAGGCTCTTGAGCTTGCTTTAAAGGAGGTGCAGTAAATGTCTATAGAACATCTTAATGAATCAGTTAGCTGGAAGGACATTACTCCCGGCGGAGAAATATATGAAGGCGGTACAGCTGTTGCAATCAAAACAGGTGAATGGCGTACAGATACACCGAAGTTTATCGCTGACAAATGCAAACAGTGTCTTTTATGCGCACCTGTATGTCCCGACTGCTCAATTCCCGTTGTTGACGGAAAAAGAGGAGAGTTCGATCTTGACCACTGCAAAGGCTGCGGAATTTGCGCAAAGGTTTGCCCCTTTGGCGCAATTGAAATGATGAAGGGGGAAAAGTAAATGGCCATCAGAGAAAGATTATCAGGTAACGAAGCTATTGCCAACGCTATGAGACAGATCAACCCGGACGTTATGGCTGCTTTCCCTATTACACCTTCAACAGAAATACCTCAGTATTTCTCAACATTTGTTGCTAATGGAAGAGTAGACACAGAATTCGTTCCCGTTGAGAGTGAACATAGTGCGATGAGTGCCTGCGTAGGCTCAGAAGCTGCCGGCGCCAGAACACTTACAGCTACATCATCATGCGGTCTCGCACTTATGTGGGAGGAGCTTTACATTGCGGCAAGCTGCCGTCTTCCTATTGCTCTCGCATGTGTAAACAGAGCATTATCCGGTCCTATCAACATCAACTGCGACCATTCAGACAGTATGGGTGCAAGAGATGCAGGCTGGATCCAGATTTATGCTGAAAATAACCAGGAAGCATATGACAACTTTGTTCAGGCTTACAGAATTGCTGAGCACAAGGACGTTAGACTTCCTATTATGATTTGCCAGGATGGTTTCATCACAAGCCATAGCGTAGAAAATATTTCACTTCTTGAAGATGATGAGGTTAAGAACTTCGTTGGCGAGTACAACCCCGAAGCTTACCTTCTTAATGACAATGCCAGCTATGCTGTAGGTCCTTATGACAACCCGACTCATTACATCGAGCATAAGAGACAGCAGACGCAGGCTATGATAAACGCTAAGCAGGTTATCCTTGACGTAGCTAAGGAATTCAAGGAACTCTCAGGAAGAGAATATGGTCTCTTTGAAGAATACAAGCTTGATGACGCTGAGATAGCACTCGTTATCATCGGTTCAGCTGCCGGCACATCTAAGGATGCTGTTGACAAACTCAGAGCTGAAGGCGTTAAAGCAGGTCTTCTTAAATTAAGAGTATTCCGTCCTTTCCCCGCTGAGGAAATCGCTGAGGCTCTTAAGAATGTTAAGGCTCTTGCTATCATGGACAGAGCAGACAGCTTCTCATCACAGGGCGGCCCTCTCGGAGCAGAGGTTACAGGTGCTCTCTACAGAGCAGGCGCAGCTGTTAAGACTGTAAACTATGTATACGGTCTTGGCGGACGTGACGTAAAAGTAGAGAACATATTAGAAGTATTTGACGCACTTAAGGAAATCGAAAAGACCGGATGCGTAGGCGAAAGCTTCCGTTACCTGTCTGTAAGAGAATAAGAGAGAGGTGAAGGCAATGTATAATTTTAAAGAAGTAATGTCGAGACCTGAAAGACTTGCAGGCGGTCACAGAATGTGCGCAGGCTGCGGCGGAACAATTACAGTAAGAGCCGTCCTTCGTGCTTTACATCCCGAAGATAAGGCTGTAATTGCCAACGCAACAGGTTGTCTTGAGGTTTCTACTTTCATATATCCCTATGTTGCATGGAAAGATTCTTATATCCACAACGCATTCGAAAATGCCGGAGCAACACTCAGCGGTGTTGAGGCTGCTTACAATGTTCTTAAGAGAAAGGGCAAAGTAGACAATACATACAAATTCATCGCTTTCGGCGGTGACGGCGGTACATACGATATCGGCTTCCAGTCACTTTCAGGCGCAATGGAGAGAAACCATGATCTCGTTTATGTTTGCTACGACAACGGCGCTTACATGAACACAGGTATCCAGCGTTCATCCGCTACTCCTCATTTCGCTGATACAACAACTACTCCCGTAGGTTCAGAGTCAAATGGTAAGATGCAGAACAGAAAAGACCTCGCTGAGATCATCGCTTCTCATCATATCCCTTATGTTGGACAGACAACATTTATCGGAAACTTCAAGGACCTTCACGAGAAAGCTGAAAAGGCTATCTACACGCCCGGCGCAGCATTCCTCAACGTTATGGCTCCCTGCCCCAGAGGCTGGAGATACCCCACAGAGGATATCATGGAAATCTGCAAACTCGGTGTTGAGACATGCTACTGGCCTCTCTTCGAGGTTATCGACGGCAAATGGGTTCTTAACTACAAGCCTAAAAACAAACTTCCTGTTGAAGACTTCTTAAGACCTCAGGGACGTTTCAAACACCTTTTCAAGAAGGGCAACGAAGATCTCATCGAACAGTTCCAGAAGGAAGTAGACGAGAGATGGGAACAGCTCCTTCGTTTCTGCGAAGAGTAATAAAAACACTGTGCGTAAACACTGATGTGATTAATCACATCATGTTTAAAAATATTTCAGGGGATGGATTTTCCGTCCCCTGTTTTTGTGCTGTAATTCTAGCCCATCGCTAACTCCGCCTGCATTTCCTCCAAAAACCGCTCTGCCGCCTTTGAAAACACCTGATGTTTTTTCCATACAATACACAGTCCTGCCTCCAGCACAGGGTAAAGCGGCCTGAAGCACAGCTCGCTCTCTCCTCCGGTATTTATAAGCTTATCCAGTCCGATAACATACCCAAATCCCATTTTTACAAATCGTGAAGCATTGTATATCAAATCATATGTTGCCGCAACATTGAGCTTTCCTATGTCCTGCCCAAACCATGCGGCCATTTCTTCGCTCTTTATTGTCTGGTGGGATATTATAAGGGGCTTTTCAAGCAAATCCTCCGGCGTGATGTACTCCTTCTCTGCCAAAGGGCTGTCCTTTCTCATAAGCACGCCCCATGTATCCTTTACCGGCAGTCTGACATAATCATATTTTGAAATATCGAAGGGCTCAACCAAAAGCCCGAAATCTATAATCCCCTTGTCCAGCCTCTCGGTAATACGTTCCGCATCGCCGCTGTAAATATGGTAGCGGATCATAGGATATTTTTCCTGAAGATTTTTAGCCGCCTTTGCTATCATTGAAACGGCCTCAGTTTCGCCGCTTCCCATATATATGTCGCCGCTTATTATTTCATCCGAGGCAGCAAGCTCCGACTTTGTTTTATCCACCAGCTCTATTATTTCCTCCGCCCTTTTACGAAGCAGCATACCGTCCTCGGTCAGTGTAACCTTTTTGCTTCCTCTTATGAGCAGCTGTTTTCCCACTTCGTTTTCCAGCTCCTTCATCTGCCTTGTCAGCGGAGGCTGTGTCATGTGAAGCGTTTCAGCCGCCTTTGTTATGCTTTCCTCCCTGGCAACCGCCAAAAAATACTGCAATACTCTAATGTCCATTTACTCGCCTCCTTTGATTAGATTATATCAGGTGATATCATATCTTTCAAGTATGGCAAGCTATTTAATATATGGATTTGATATTTTAAGACGGCTTGTTTATACTTAGTGCAATGACAAATAACTTTTATTGAGCGGAAGGGAAGAGGAATGTTGCCCGCAATGGAGGTT
>JAJQDF010000237.1 GCA_021202325.1 Clostridiales bacterium
GTACGTCACTTCTTTTAAGAATAAGTGTTTAAGGAGGTATGAAATATGCTTTGTGAAAGATGTCATAAAAATGAAGCTACCGTCCATACGGTACAGCTTGTAAACGGAGAGAAAACAGAACATTACTATTGTGAAAACTGCGCCAAGGAGATTGGCTTTGAAAAGCCCATTTCATTCCAGGATATATTCCAAGGACTTTTGAATTATACATCGCCCATTCAGGGAGGCTATTCAAGCACCTATGCCAACAGCTCACTCAGGTGCCCCGAATGCGGAATGACCTATGACGAGCTGAGACGAAACGGAAAGTTTGGATGCAGTTCATGCTATGAAGCCTTTGATCCTTATATTGCCGGCTCGCTCAAGAGTATTCACGGTGACAGCACCCATAAGGGAAAGGTTCCCAAGCGCAACGGCGGAACACTTCTTAAAAAGCATGAGCTTGAGGATTTGAAACGTCAGCTTGTGGATGCCATATCCAAGGAGGAATATGAAGAGGCGGCGGTGCTCCGTGACAGAATAAGAGCTCTGGAGGGGGATGAGAAGCATGAGTAAATGGTATGAAAGTGAAAAATGCGATAACGGCATTATTATATCAAGTCGAGTAAGATTGGCAAGAAACCTTAAAAAATATAATTTCCATAACAAACTTACCGATGCCGATGCTGAAAAAATGATAAATGACGTTAAGAATTCAATTCTTGACAGCAGGACGGTATTCGGAGAGCAGTTCAAATACATCCCCATGAATACAATGAACGGCAACGAAAAGTTTGCCATGGTGGAAAAACATGTTATAAGTCCTGAGCTTATGAAATCCAACAAGCCCTGCGGGGTGCTTGTAAAGGACGATGAAACCATAAGCATAATGCTTAATGAGGAGGACCATATAAGAATACAGGCCATTACAGCCGGCGACAACATTGATGAAGCATTCGATTTGGCTGATAAAATAGATAATCTTATCGAGGAAAGCGTTGAATATGCCTTCAGCGAAAAGTACGGATATCTCACAAGCTGCCCCACAAATGTGGGAACGGGACTTAGAGCATCCTATATGATGCACCTGCCCGAGCTAGAAAAGACAGGGCAGATTAAAAACGTAGTCCAGACAATATCCAAGTTCGGCATTACCGTAAGAGGAATATACGGCGAGGGCAGCGATGCTATGGGCAGTGTCTACCAGGTTTCCAATCAGGTTACGCTGGGACAAAGCGAGGCGGATATAATAAGCAACCTTAAAAAGGTAGCCGCCATAATCGTACAGCGTGAGAAGGAGCTTCAGGAAAAGACCTATAAAGCAAACAAAGACGATGTTGAAGACAGAATCTGGCGTTCCTACGGAATACTTAAAAACGCCAGAAAGCTTTCCGGGAAAGAGGCAATGCAGCTCATATCCAATATTATGGAGGGCAGAAGCATGGGAGTCGGCGAACTTCCCAAATGCTCAGTCGAACTGATTCAGCTTATGATAGAGGTACAGCCGGCCGGACTTCAGGTGTCCAACCAAAAAGAAATGATACCTGAAGAAAGAGACAAATACAGAGCGGAATACATCAGAAAGATGTTTCAATAAATCCGTAATCAGCAGTAAAGGAGTTGATTTTTATGCAGGGTAATTTTACAGAAAAAGCAAGAGAAGCCATAACAAAGGCTCAGCAATATGCGGTACAGCTCGGACATAACTATGTCGGCACAGAGCATATACTTCTTGGTCTTGTGGGTGTAAAGGACAGCGTTGCATCCAAAGCCATTGAAGCGCAGGGAGTAACTGAGGAGGCCATCATACAAAAAATAGAAGAGCTTGTGGGAGTAAACAACAGCGGCGGTTATTATCCGCAGGACTATACTCCGAGGACAAAGAGAGTAATCGATGCCAGCGTTCAGGAGGCCATTAAAATGGGCACAGGCTATGTCGGCACTGAACATATCCTTATAGCCCTCATTCAGGAAAGAGACTGCATAGCAGTAAGAATACTGGCCTCACTTGGCGTAAACGGACAGAAAATGTATGAGGATATACTTTCACTCATAGGTGAAGGAGGAAGCTCAGCTTCATCGGGCGACGAAAAGGGCAGTGCCACACCAACCCTTGATAAGTACAGCAGGGACTTCACAAAGATGGCGTCTGAAAGCAAATTTGATCCCATTGTCGGCAGGGACAAAGAGATTGAGCGTGTTATCCAAATTCTCAGCAGAAGAACTAAAAACAATCCATGCCTTGTGGGAGATCCCGGAGTCGGCAAATCGGCCATCGTAGAGGGACTTGCCCAGGAGATTAACAACGGAAACATTCCTTCAACCCTTAAGGACAAGAGAATTGTTTCACTTGACCTTTCATCCATGGTTGCAGGCTCAAAATACAGAGGCGAGTTCGAGGAAAGAATCAAAAAGGTAATTGACGAGGTAAAGGCCGCAGGCAACGTAATACTGTTCATCGATGAGATTCACACTATTATAGGCGCAGGCGGTGCTGAGGGTGCAATTGATGCATCCAATATCCTTAAGCCGTCACTGGCAAGGGGCGAGGTGCAGCTTATCGGTGCAACAACCCTTGAGGAATACAGAAAATACATTGAGAAGGATGCAGCGCTTGAAAGACGTTTCCAGCAGGTAATGGTAAACGAACCCAACGAGGAGGAAGCCATTGAAATGCTTAAAGGCCTCAGGGACAAATATGAGGCGCACCACAATGTAAAAATTACAGACGAAGCAATTACAGCCGCCGTAAAGATGTCGTCCAGATATATTACAGACAGGTTCCTTCCCGATAAGGCCATCGACCTTATGGATGAGGCTGCCTCAAAGGTAAGACTTAAATCATATACGGCCCCTTCAAATGTAAAGGAGCTTGAAGATAAAATTGCATCTCTAGAGAAAGAAAAGGAAGAGGCCATAAAGACAGAGGAATTTGAGAAAGCTGCCAAAGTTAAAAAGGAGCAGACCGCCCTTAAGGAACAGCTTGAAGCGGCCAAGAAAGACTGGGACGAAAAGAATACAAAAACCGACCAGGTTGTTACTGAAGAAGAAATTGCTGATGTAGTATCGAAATGGACAGGTGTTCCGGTTCAGTCACTCCGTCAGGAGGAAAGCGAAAGACTTATTAACCTTGAAAATGTACTCCATGAACGTGTAATCGGTCAGGAAGAGGCCGTTACGGCTGTAGCAAAGGCAATAAGAAGAGGAAGAGTAGGTCTTAAGGATCCCAAACGTCCCATTGGTTCATTCCTGTTCCTCGGCCCCACAGGTGTAGGCAAAACCGAGCTGTCAAAGGCTCTTGCGGAAGCACTTTTCGGCGATGAGGATGCCATGATAAGAATCGATATGTCGGAGTACATGGAGAAGCATACGGTATCAAAAATGATTGGCTCGCCTCCGGGATATGTAGGATATGAAGAGGGCGGACAACTCACCGAGAAGGTAAGAAGAAAACCTTACAGCGTAATACTTTTCGATGAGATTGAGAAGGCTTCACCGGATGTATTCAATGTAATGCTCCAGATACTTGACGACGGCCATATCACAGACGGCCAGGGCAGAAGGGTTGATTTCAAGAACACTGTAATCATAATGACATCCAATGCCGGAGCAAAGAACATTATTGCACCTAAAAAGCTTGGATTCACAACCGACAACAGCGAAGAGAGATCCTATGAAAACATGAAGGAAACTGTAATGGCTGAGGTTAAGCATACGTTTAAGCCTGAGTTTATAAACCGTATTGATGATATAATCGTGTTCCATCCTCTTAACGAGGAAAACGTTAAGAATATCGTAAAGCTTATGTCAAGTGAGATTGTAAACAGGGTAAAGGAAAACATGGATATAGATATCAGCTTTACCGATGAGGCTATAGCACTCATTGCCAAGAACGGCTTTGATCCGGCCTACGGAGCGAGACCTCTCAGACGTGAGCTTCAGTCAAAGGTTGAGGACAGGTTTGCTGAGGAATTCCTTAAGAACAGCATAAAGCACGGTGACAGCGTCACGGTCGATGTCAATGACGGAGAGCTTGTTTTCAACACATGTGCGGCCGTTGAATAAAATAAATATATGTAGGGGGATAGCAATATCTCCCTATTGTTTTTAATAAATGAAAACCCATCTTTTTTGTGTACATATTAAAAATATCGTTATATAATTACGATGAAAGCGTTATCAATAGACAAACTTATGCTTTCATAT
>JAJQDF010000264.1 GCA_021202325.1 Clostridiales bacterium
ATTCATTATGATTTATACTGCCGAAACAAAGGGACTAAACGGCACACAGCTTAAAATATTAGCCCTCATATTCATGACATTGGATCACATATACCACTACCTGAACGGCGTGGTTTATATTCCCGTATTGTTCACGGTCATTGGCCGCCTCGCTGCACCGATGTTTTTCTTTATGGTCTGCGAAGGCTTTGAGCAAACGTCAAACAGACGGAAATATGCCCTCAGACTGTACCTGTTTTCTGTCGTAATGGGTGTCATAAATATATTGAAGGGAATATATATTCCGCATCCGCAGGGGTACATCTCCGAGGGAAATATATTCGCAACGCTGTTCCTTGTTGTATTTATACTCATGTGCATAGAAAGCATAAAGAGCAATGCTTCCCGGGACAGGGCTTTCGGAATCCTTGGGCTTGTACTCGTTGGAGCGGTTCAGATTGGTGTAATGTATACGCCGTTGGGACTCTTTGCGTCCACACTTTTGCCCACGCCACTATATGTTGAGGGTACTGTAATATTTGTATTTTTCGGCGTGGCACTCTACTACATGAGGAACGACAGGCTGACATTGTCTGTATACTACATTGCATTCAGCATGATATTTTTAATATCCGCCGTTCAAAGCGGATTAACCGTTGAAAATCTGCTCTCTAACTGCCAGTGGGCAATGGTTTTCGCTCTGCCGTTTATGCTTTCCTATAGCGGCCAAAGGGGCAGAGGCATGAAATATCTGTTTTACCTCTATTATCCCATTCATAAGGTTGTGCTGACGATTATTGCGGTAATTTTTGCGGCATAAAAGCATCCGGTGCGGAATTTCCCGCACCGGATTAATTATGTCAGTTTAAATTTTAATTACTTTCCTAAGAATTCTTTTCCGCCCATATAAGGTCTGAGAACCTCGGGGATTCTTACGCTGCCGTCTGCCTGAAGGTTGTTTTCAAGGAAGGCAATAAGCATTCTGGGAGGAGCGACAACTGTGTTATTCAAAGTATGAGCGAAATATCTTTCGCCGTTTTCGCCTACAACTCTTATTCTCAGTCTTCTTGCCTGGGCGTCGCCAAGGTTAGAGCAGCTGCCTACTTCGAAATACTTCTTCTGTCTGGGTGACCATGCTTCAACGTCAACGGATTTAACCTTAAGGTCAGCCAGGTCGCCTGAGCAGCATTCCAGTGTTCTTACGGGGATATCCATGGATCTGAAAAGGTCAACGGTGTTCTGCCAAAGCTTATCGAACCACATTTTGCTTTCCTCGGGTTTGCAGACAACTATCATTTCCTGCTTTTCAAACTGATGAATTCTGTAAACGCCTCTTTCCTCTATGCCGTGGGCGCCTTTTTCCTTACGGAAGCAGGGTGAATAGCTTGTAAGAGTATAGGGGAGGTCGGCCTCCTTGTTTACTGTGTCGATGAATTTACCAATCATGGAATGTTCGCTTGTTCCGATAAGATAGAGGTCCTCGCCTTCAATCTTATACATCATGGCATCCATTTCGTCAAAGCTCATAACACCTGTAACAACGTCGCTTCTAATCATGAAGGGCGGTATGCAGTATGTGAAGCCTCTGTTTATCATGAAATCTCTGGCATATGAAATAACTGCCGAATGAAGCCTGGCTACATCGCCCATAAGGTAGTAGAAACCGTTTCCGGCTACTCTTCTTGCGCTGTCCAGTTCAATGCCGTTTAACTTATCAATTATTTCTGTATGATAGGTAACCTCGAAATCGGGAACATCTGGCTCGCCGTATTTCTGAACCTCAACGTTTTCGCTGTCGTCCTTGCCGATAGGAACCGAAGGATCGATTATGTTGGGGATAGTCATCATTATCTTTTTAATCTTTTCCTCAACCTCTTTTTCCTTCTCGGAAAGCTCATCAACTCTTGAAGAATTCTTAGCAACCTCAGCCTTTACTCTTTCGGCCTCCTCCTTTTCTCCCTTTGCCATAAGGCCGCCTATCTGCTTGGAAAGCTTGTTTCTGTTGGCACGGAGAGCCTCAACCTCCTGCTTAATCTTTCTGTTTTCAAGGTCAAGTTCTATAACCTCGTCAACGAGGGGAAGCTTTCTGTCCTGGAACTTATTTCTGATATTCTGTTTTACAATTTCGGGATTTTCCCTTACAAATTTGATGTCTAACACTGTTTTACCTCCTAAAAATATTTTTCAGCTTTTTGCGGGACAGACATAAAAATAAGCCCGTCCCTGAAAGCAATAATGCCTTCAACGGGACGAGCCTTAATCAGCCCGCGTTGCCACCCGAATTGACGAAAATAACGTCCTCTCAAACCGCTGTAAAGGGCTTACCCTTCCGGCTTTCACCGGAGAACTAAGAAAGTGGAACATTATTTTACGCTGCCGCCTTGCACCAAACGGCGGCTCTCTGAAAGCGCTACGTAATTTAGCTTTCCTCAAACGTTCATATCTAGCTATGCTTGCGCAACATGATTGTCACGCATAAAAGCATTATAGCACATAAAATTTAAAAATCAACAGCAAATTTTCGGATTTTGCCCCGAACAAAGACATATACCCCCCTTGAAAATAGCTGCCTGTTTTAATAAAATAGGAACTATACTATAACGAAAAGGAGTATCTATGACATCTACGATTATTTTAGGCTTAATGATTCTATTCATCGGTACGGCCTTAGGCTCGGCCTGCGTATTTTTTCTTCGGGACGAAATCAAGCCGGGTATACAGAGGGCGCTTTTGGGTTTTGCTTCCGGGGTAATGATTGCCGCCGCAGTGTGGTCGTTGCTCATTCCGGCAATGGAAATGTCCGAAGACATGGGGAAGTTGGCATTTATTCCGGCGTCGGGTGGCTTTGCACTGGGAATGGCATTTTTACTTTTGATGGATAGGATTGTGCCCCACATGCATGCGGACGGTCAGGCCGAAGGAATCAAATCCTCCCTCGGAAAAAGCACAATGCTTGTTTTGGCCGTAACCCTCCACAACATTCCGGAGGGAATGGCTGTGGGCGTTGTGTTTGCCGGAGCGTTGGATGGAGGAAACACCATTTCCACGGCAGGGGCTTTTGCCTTAGCGCTTGGCATCGCCATACAGAATTTCCCCGAGGGTGCGGTCATTTCCATGCCGTTAAAGGGCGAGGGCATCAGCTCAAGGCGAGCCTTTATCTACGGAGCGGCATCGGGCATAGTGGAGCCCATCGGTGCGGTTATAACAATAGCACTGGCTTCGGCAATAGTGCTGGTACTGCCCTATCTTTTAGCATTTGCGGCCGGAGCCATGGCCTATGTGGTTGTGGAGGAGCTTATACCGGAGGCTTCTTCGGGAGAACATTCCAACATAGGTGCAATCAGCTTTGCGGTGGGATTCATACTGATGATGATACTGGATGTGGCATTGGGATAAAAATTATAAATAATAAATTCAGGAGGAATTAAAATGGATAATACAGAGCATAAATTCAGTTGTGCGGACTGCGCCGTTACAAACTGCGATTCACAGAACAAGAACTACCCTTCGTTCTGCTATACGACAAATCTGCCGGAGGAATTCATAGCGGACGCCATAAGCACCTATGACGAGGATAACAACAAAGAAATGATGATTGCGGCAGCCGAGGTGGAATTTGAATTTTACTGCAAGAACACGAGAGTAGAGGACACCATTGAATTTGCCAAGAAAATGGGCTTCAAAAAGATAGGCATAGCTACCTGTGTCGGTCTTATTTCAGAAACACGCACCCTTGCCAAAATACTTAGGGCCCATGGTTTCGAGGTATGCGGCGTCGGCTGTAAGGTTGGCGCCTATCCGAAGGTAAAAATGGGCATTGACCAAAAATGCGAGGCCATCGGAAAGAATATCTGCAATCCTATTCTCCAGGCCAAAACCCTCAATGCCGAAAAAACTGATATGAACATAATTATGGGACTCTGTGTCGGCCATGATATGCTTTTCACCAAGTATTCCGATGCGCCGGTAACAACGTTGGTTGCCAAGGATAGAGTCCTGGGACATAATCCCGTTGCTGCGCTTTATAATGCGGATAGCTACTACAAAAAGAAATTATATCCGCAAAAAGATTAAAAGATTAAGACCTTGAGGGTTTCACCCTCAAACTCCCACCAGGGATAGCATCCCTGGACCTGCACTTACGGAAAACTACGTTTTCCTTGACCATTATATTTTA
>JAJQDF010000178.1 GCA_021202325.1 Clostridiales bacterium
AAACAGGATAAAACTCAAGATAATTTACACAGACTTTACATAGAATACCCTGTAATTTTACATACCCCTGTTACGCTCTGTCACGTATAAACTACGAAGAGATGGAAATAAGATAGGTGTAGGAGGGAATAGAAACATATGGATTTTTTTGATATACTGACTATGATAGGAGGACTGGCGCTGTTCCTTTATGGAATGCACATGATGGGTGACGGCATGGAAAAGCTCTCCGGAGGTAAACTTGAAAGAGTACTTGAAAAACTTACTAATAATAGACTGATGGCTGTACTGCTTGGAGCCGGAGTAACGGCTGTAATTCAATCGTCATCCGCCACAACGGTAATGGTCGTGGGCTTTGTAAACTCCGGTATTATGAAGCTTAACCAAGCAATCGGCATTATCATGGGCGCCAATGTAGGTACAACAGTTACAGCTTGGCTGCTTAGCCTTACGGCAATCGACGGCAGCAGCTTCTTTATGCAGCTGTTGAAGCCAAGTTCATTTTCTCCGGTGCTTGCTCTTATCGGAGTTGTAATGATGCTTTTTTCAAATAAAGACAAAAAGAAAAATATCGGCAGCATACTTGTGGGATTTGCTATACTTATGTTCGGAATGCAGACAATGAGCGACGCAGTAAAGCCTTTGGCTCAGGTACCCGAATTTACAAGCATACTTACAAAGTTCTCTAATCCTATACTCGGACTTTTAATCGGTGCCCTTGTAACCGCAATAATACAGTCGTCATCGGCTTCTGTCGGTATTCTCCAGGCATTATGCGTTACCGGAGCGATTAATTTCGGAAATGCTTTCCCTATTATCATGGGACAGAATATCGGTACATGTATTACTGCCATAATTTCCGGTATTGGCGCCGGCAGAGATGCAAAAAGAGCGGCCGCAGTACATCTTTACTTCAATATTATAGGAACCGCAATATTTATGATTGCATTCTACGGCCTCAATGCCGTTATGCATTTTACATTCCTGGAAAACACTATAGATGCGGCAGGAATTGCCACTATCCATACTACGTTTAATATAGCAACTACGGTTATATTGCTTCCGTTCGGCAATGTTCTTGAAAAGCTGGCTGTTAATACAATCAGGGATAAGCAGGTGCCGCTTACCGAAACCCAAAAAGACCTGCAGCTGCTGGATGACAGATTCCTTGATTCACCCGGTTATGCCATTATGCAGTGTAAAAACGCCACTACGAAAATGTTTGAAATGGCAAAGACAGCGGTTTATAAATCAATGGAACTGTTAGACGGCTTTGATGAAGAAAAAGCGGAAGAAATAGTAAAAATTGAAGATGAGGTTGACCAGTTCGAGGACAGGCTCAGTACCTATCTTGTTAAGATAAGCGGAAAGAACCTTTCTTTGGAAGAGGGACATACCGTATCAATACTTCTCCATTCGCTTAACGATTTTGAGAGAATATCCGACCATGCGGTTAATATTCTTGAGGCGGCCAAGGAACTCAGCGATAAAGGCATATTCTTCAGCGAAAGCGGCGCAAATGAACTTAGAGTATATGGTGAAGCCGTAAAAGAAATACTTGACATTACGTCTGATTCGTTCGAAAATATGGATAAGGATGTTGCTGTTACGGTTGAACCCCTTGAGGATGTAATTGACGATTTGAACATGGAAATTAAGGAAAGACATATTAAGAGACTTACTATCGGAAAATGCACTACAGAACTTGGATTTATCCTTTCGGATTTGACTACAAATTACGAGAGAATTGCCGACCACTGTTCAGATATCGCTATTTATGTACTTCAGGCAGATGAGGAGGAAATGGATATTCATAATTTCCTTGTCCGCCATGGCATTGAGGGAAATGAAGAGTTCCATAACAACTATATCCGCTATAAACAAAAATATGTTCTTGATTAAACAGGGGTGTAATTATGGCGTTGATATATATAGTCGAAGATGACTCAAATATTTGTGAAATAGAAGCAATTGCTTTGAACAACAGCGGACACAGTGTTGAGTCCTTTGAAAACGCCAAATCATTTTATGAAAAGCTGGCGGTGAAAAGACCTGACCTTATTATATTGGACATAATGCTTCCCGATGAAGACGGCCTTGAGATATTGAGGAAAATTCGTCTAAAGTCGGACACCAAACGTATTCCGGTAATACTTATTAGTGCTAAATCAACCGAGCTTGACAGGGTAAGAGGACTGGAAATGGGAGCCGATGACTATATTTCCAAGCCCTTCGGAGTAATGGAGCTAATTGCAAGAGTCAAGGCGCTTCTTAGGCGAACCGAAGAGGAAAGACGCATAGCCGGAAGAGAAAAATATATCCGTATGGGAGATATATTTATCGACGATGTTAGACACGTTGTTTTTGTTTCTGACGAAAAGTGCGAGCTTACATATAAGGAATATGAACTGCTGAAGCTCCTTGTGCTTAATGCCGGAATAGTGCTCACCAGAGACATTATAATGGAAAAAGTGTGGGGCATGGAGTTTGAAGGCGAGACAAGAACAGTCGATATGCATATAAAAACTCTTAGGCAGAAGCTTGGAAACAGCGGGAATGTAATAAAAACCGTTAGAAATGTGGGATATGTTGCCGAGCTTTAAGGAAAAGTGATAATATGAGAAAGAAAATAAATAATTATATGATAGCCGTTGCCATAATTGCCGTTTTGTCAACGGCATTATTGGTTTCATACGTTTTAAACGGAGTTATTCGTGCCCAGGCCATTGATGCGCTGAGAACTGACTGCATAATTTTAAGCAATGTTGAGTCTATTGAACATTATGACATAGAAGGCTTGAGGGTAACTCTTGTCAGCTCCAATGGCATGGTTATATATGACAACACAGCGGATATTTCGACAATGCAGGACCATGCCGACAGACCGGAAATAGCGGAAGCCTTTGAAAACGGAGAGGGCAGTGCAGTAAGGCGATCCGATACCCTTGATGAGGATACATATTATTATGCTATGCGGCTGGATAACGGCAGTGTGCTTAGGGTGGCAGCTGATACCGAAAATATATTCAGTATTTTTGGCAATATTCTGCCTGCTATTATCGGTATTATTATAATAATGGTTGCGCTTTGCATAGTTATAACAAGGGTTCTTACCAAAAAATTAATTAAGCCAATTGAAAAAATTGCCGACGATATGAGTTATAAACAGCCGCCTGAATACGAGGAGCTTGTGCCGGTGGTAAATATGCTTAAGGAACAGCATGAAAATATACTGAATAGCGCAAGAGTCAGGCAGGAATTTTCGGCCAATGTTTCCCATGAGCTGAAAACGCCTCTGACGGTCATTTCGGGCTATGCCGAGCTAATAGAAAACAGAATGGTAAATGAGGAATCGGTTGTTCGTTTTGCAGGGGAGATACACCACCATTCCGACCGTCTGCTCACGCTTATAAACGATATAATTAAGCTTTCTGAAATGGATTCCGAAAGCGTAGAGGTTATATATGAGGATGTAAATCTTTCCGAAGTTGTCGAAGAATGCATGGGAATACTGAAAGAAAGTGCCGACCAGCATAATGTTTCCATTGAAACTGACTGCGATACAAATGCTATAGTTAAGGGCAGCAGGTCAATGCTTGAGGAGCTTGTTACGAACCTTGCAAACAACGCTATTAGTTACAATAAGCCCGGCGGAAATGTATGGATAAGCGTAAAAAATGTGAATGGTAGGGTAGTTCTCAGCGTTAAGGATAACGGCATAGGAATACCCGAAAAGCATCAGGATAGGGTATTCGAGAGATTCTATCGTGTAGATAAAAGCCGCTCGAAGCGAAGCGGAGGCACGGGACTTGGCCTTGCCATTGTTAAGCACATAGCGGCAAGCCATAAGGCGCAGATAACGCTTGAGAGCGAGGAAGGAAAGGGAACGGAGATAAAGGTTATATTTTAAGCGTAGGGCGCTTAAGTGGAAATCCTGTGGGATTCCTGCTTGTGGTGGAGGTAAAGGCAGATGTTCCGAAAAACCATCGAAACATCCGCCTTTACATTGGCTGGATTTTAGGCATAGACGTCATCGGAAGCGAATTCCTCCGACGATGACTCTTTTGCTACCAATAATCCATTGTGTATAAATCAGAAATAGTTGTTTTAGGGTAACTAGATGAATAACAGTGACTGCTTGA